>NZ_NIQC01000006.1 GCF_002216005.1 Natranaerobius trueperi | reverse complement strand
AAGTACCTCCTCTGCTATTTTAATTAAGGGTCGTTAAGGGTCGACTTCAGTGACGACACCTCGTATATTAGCAGGAGGTACTTTTTTTATCATTCTTCATTTAAATTCATTACAGGAATGCTTCCTTTATAATCTATTCTTCTATATTTTAACACAAAGTCAAAAAAGACATTAAAACTTCTTTCAGTAAGGAAATAACCTTAACATAAAGAAAAGGAGGGCATTTAGGCCACTCCTTTTAAAAACTCTCTTAATTCTTCACCAGAAATTTTTTCACGTTCTAATAAATTATCTTTAAGATTTGGTACGATGTTACTATATGAGCTAAGAATTTGTTCAATTTGTTCTTCACTATCTATAGTCAGTTTTTGAGTTGTTTGATTAATTTCGTCTTGAGATAAGTTATCATAATTAACTATACCTAATGGTGACATTCCTGACTTAATTATTTCACGTGCAATTTGAAAAGCTTTATTCAAATCATCTTTGTTCCCTGTACTCCTATATCCTAAAAAATATTCTTCAAACTTACTACCTGCCAGTAAAAATGACAACTCTTGTTTTAAAGACTTACTCGTTTTTAAATAACTATCTTCCTGAGGACTTCTTCTAGTATAGCCTAAAGCTTTTCCCCTACTTGTAATAGCAATCTTTGAAACAGCATGTGGATTTAAAACCTCTATAACTAAGGCATGTCCAATTTCATGGTAAGCAATTCTTTCTAAATCTTGTTTTTTGGGCTTACGAGGTAATTCTTCACCCATTATAACCTTTTCGATAGAATCATAGAAATCATTCATTTTTAAAACATTTTGCTTTCGTCGCATAGCTAATATAGCAGCTTCATTAACCAAATTTTCAAGATGTGCTCCTGAAAACCCAAACGTTTCTGACGCAATGATACTTAGATCAACCTCTGATGAAAGTGGTTTATTTTGACAATGGATTTTTAGTATATGAAGTCGTCCTTCTTTATCAGGAGGTTCAACAGATACTATCCTATCAAACCTACCAGGTCGAGTCAGAGCATTATCTAAACTCTCTAATCTATTAGTTGCACCCATTATTAAAATATCTATATTATCTATTTCAGAATCAAGTCCATCCATTTCAACAAGCAATTGGTTTAAGGTTTGTTCATACTCCATATGGTTTCCATTTGAACCTCTTTTAGCACCTATAACATCTAATTCATCAATAAAAATAACAGCACTTGTTTTATTATTCTTGTGAGCTCTTTTCCTAGCATTTTTAAACATTTTTCTTACACGTTGTGCTCCAACTCCTGCATACATTTCAATAAATTCACTACCGGAAGTAGACATAAAAACAGAGTCAGTATATTTAGAAGCAGCTTTCGCAATTAATGTTTTACCATTTCCCGGAGGGCCTGATAATAACAACCCTTTTATAGGCCTAATACCTAGCTCTTTAGAGCTTTTCTTATCAAGCAAAAATTCTAACGCTTCTTTTACTTCATTGATTGCAGTTTTTTGACCACCTATTTCTTCGAATGTTACTTCTGGAATTGATTTATTTACAACTTTTCCAGGACTACTGCTACCAGACCCCTTCTTTGAATGGATCCATAAAAAGAAAGCAAAAATTACTCCAACAAAAATCAAAGGTTTTGGTGTTATACCTATTACTAATAAACTAATTATTACCGCTAAATAAATCCCTACACTAATTTCTAGTATCATTAGTACCATCACCTCCACCAGACGTAAGAGGTCGATCATAAACTTCAATCAACTCTGAATCATTATCCTTCATTTGAATAAAAAAGCCTTCATCTAATACAAAAACTTGTAAATGATCAAGAGAATGTTCTTGTTTTATTTTACTCAAATTATCTAACATATCATCATATTCATTACTTTGATAGTGATGCCATAAAATAAATTGTAATTCATAATAAGCTTCTTTTAATGAATTATTTCTTTCATCTTCAATTATGATTTTATAGTCTGTACTAACAGTTTTTTGTATCTCGTTAGTAATCTCGTGATAAGGATCAATTAAAAACGGTTCATAATCAAATTGTAAATAAATTTCTAAGTCATTTCCATCATCTTTAATTTTATATTCTTCAACTTGTTCATGATTATTTAAATAATCTTCTAATGGACCAATTACCTGTTGTTGTTTCCACAGAAAATATGCACCCAAAATTATAACTACACTTATAACAAAGGTTAAAATAACTATTAAAATTCGTTTTTTATTCAATTTAGGCATAATTATCACCTTTCTAGTTTACATAAAACAATTATAGCACATAGAAAAACCCTTATCAATTGATAAGGGTTCAGATTGTAGACAAATGGCCTTCTAATTTACTGTTAGGAGGCCATTTTCTTTCTGATGTTAGCTTTATTTTGCTTAAAAAATAAAAAAACGAACTGCCACTTTACTTTTCCCACGAAGTGTGGTCCATCGCAAACCATGCTTCTCTTTTAAATCACCAAATACTCTTTCAATTGATTTACGCTTTTCATAAATTTGTTTGTTGCAATATGTGTGTCTTAGGTGTTCTGCTTCATCTAAAGAATCTTGCCAGATATGTCTGGATATTACTATTAAAACCACTGGATCTATGTTTGGACGACTTGTATCTTTCGAATAATAATCTTCAACTAAATCATAGATGAAATCAAAATCAATAGTTTCATCTATTTTTCTCACCAAGTGATCTTTAGGCACCAAGTGATCTTTAGGCACCAAATCGTCAGCATTACTATTTCTGCTGCTTTACGTTTTTCTCTTTCTTGCTCGTTTAGCACCTTTATCACCTCGGATTATTTTTTTCGAAATTACTATTCTATAAAAAAAGCTTGTCGACCTGCCTATTTAATAGACTTTGTCGACAAGCTAAAACCTTATCAATTGATAAAGGTTTAGTTTCCTAATTTAATTAATTTATGGTTTTTGTAGAAATAATCCACTCCGGAAACTATCGTTATAATCACTGCTAAAGATAAACTAATAGTAACTAACGGTCCTAATGGAATATTTAGTAGTGGTATCCTGTCTAATCCAACTTGTAGCATTAAAGCCACTATAGCAACTATTTGTGTAATTGTCTTATATTTACCTAACTTACTTGCAGAAATCACAACACCTTCCGCTGCAGCAACAACTCGTAAACCAGTTACAGCAAATTCTCGACTTATTATAATAAAAGCTATCATTGCATGTAGTTTACCCATTCCTACTAATGTAATTAAAGCAGCTGTTATTAATAATTTATCAGCTAGGGGATCCAAAAATTTACCAAAGTTGGTAATCTGTTTACGAGTACGTGCAATATATCCATCTAATGCATCAGTAACTGATGCAATTATAAATATAGCACTTGCAATAAACTCTCCATATGGTATCCTAACTAGCAAAAAAACCATAAAAACAGGTGCTAATATTATTCGTCCTATAGTTATTTTATTCGCTAAGTTCATTTGTCATTTCCCCAATAAGATCATAGTCTAAAGCATGTATCACTTCAATATCAACAAACTCCCCAACTGACGCATTACAATTAGGTACGATAATACTCCCATCCACTTCAGGAGCATGCATTTTACCTCTTGCTACACTAGTAGTAGGTTCATCATCTAGTTTTTCATCAATCAGTACTTTTAAAAACTTACCTACTTTTTCTTCATTCTTTTGTCTAGTTATGCTTTGTTGAAGCTCCATAGTTCTCATATATCTATCCTCTTTTATCTCTTCAGAAACTTCTTGTTTCATTTCATAAGCTTTAGTATCTTCTTCTTTAGAATATCTAAAAACTCCTACATGGTCAAACTCCACTTCTTCTATAAAAGACAATAGTTTATTAAAGTCGTCTTCTGTTTCACCAGGAAATCCAACTATAAATGAAGTTCTTAAAGTTAAATTAGGAATTTGATCTCTTAGTTTATACACTAAGTCTCTTATCTGATTTTCATTTCCTCCTCGATTCATTCCTTTTAAGACATTATCACTTACATGTTGTAAAGGTATATCAAGATAAGAACATATTTTATCGTGTTTGTTAATTACCTCAATTAATTCATCTGTGATTCTAGTTGGATAACCATACAAGACTCTAACCCAAAAATCACCCTCTAGAGACGCAATCCGTTCTAATAGCTCAGCTAATTTATAAGATCCATATAAATCCTTTCCGTAATATGTGGTATCTTGAGCTATTAGATTTATTTCTTTAGCTCCTTTTTCAATAAAGCTAATTACTTCTTTTTCGATACCTTCAATGCTTCGACTCCTGTATTGACCTCTTATTATTGGAATTGCACAATAAGAACAATGATTATTACATCCTTCAGCAATCTTAACATATACACTATGAGAAAACGTATAAGGTTCTCTCGGCATTACTTTATCATTAATTTTTCTTCTTTCTAAATAACTCACAAATTCACCTTGTAAAACAGAAGAAATAACCTCTCCAATACGATCCATATTCTCTGTTCCAATTAAAGCATCAATTTCAGGGATTTCTTCTTTAATAGACTCTTGATATCTCTGTGAAAGACATCCTGCAACTATCAATGCTTTAATTTTACCTTGTGACCTTAATTTGGCAACTTCTAAAATATGATCTATTGATTCTTTTTTTGCATCATCAATAAAACCACACGTGTTTATAATAACTATATCTGCACTATAGTAGTCATCCGTCAATTGATATTTATTTTCTTTTAATACACCTTGCATTACCTCTGTATCTACCTGATTTTTAGCACAACCAAGTGATAAAATCCCTACTTCAATCAGTGTTCCCACCTCTTTCAATCTAATTTAAATAGTTGCCTTAAATAAGTATATTACATTCATATTATACTGTCAAAACATACTAGTTAATTATTTCAATTTCTACATATTCAGTCCCAGCAGTGTCTGGTACTTCTAATTCTTCATCATTAATAAAAAGTTCTACCCCAGCAGCATATCCAAATGTAAAGTTAATTTTATTTTCAAAAATTAAACTTTTTTCAGTTCCAGGAGTTAGTTCTCCATAATTCTCTAATGATTGAGTTTCTCCATCTAATATGATTTTTGTCCAACAAGTGTCAGTTATACTCAAATCTAAAGTAGCCTTCTCTGTCCCACTAATTTCATATTTAATTGGATCAGACGAAATTTTCTCAATACTTAATTCTGGCTCTATCTGCTCCTCTTTATTATTCTTTTCGTTATCTTCACTATTTTCACTGATTTCATTGTCATTTTCTGTTATTTCACCATTAGATTCATTTTCTACTTCTTCTGTACCTAAGTCAATGCCAGCTAAAAAATCATATCCACGGTATCCTCCAGAAACTAATAATCCAATTATAACTACCATAATTAAAGCCTTAGATATGTCTGGAAGTACCTTTTCAATAAAACCAGTTAACATTGTTTCTTTTACTTGACCTCCATTGTTCTCATTAAGTTGATCGTGATTTGAGGTTTCGCTTTTAGAAAAAATTGTTTCATAGTCATTCCATAACTCCTTAAAATCGTAATTAACGGTTTCAGCATAATTCTTTATCGCACCTTTAGCATAAACTTCACCAGGGAAAACAGAAAAATCGCCCTCTTCAATAGATCTAATATACTTCGATCTTAATTTTGTGATCTGCTGGATATCATAAATAGACAAACCTTGTGTTTGTCTAGCTTTTTTTAATTTATCGCCAATACCTTTTGCCGTACTTTCTATATCTTCTGTAGTTTTATCCTCATTTTCAGTCATAAAATACACCCTCCTTAACAACTGTTAAGTTTAATTGAATATACTCTAAATAAAAAATCCATGTATATTTTCAAAAAAACATAGTAGCCTTTAAAATTAGTTATTCTTTATTTATTGTAATAATCCTTCTAGAATAACAGAAAAGTAGGCATAAAGCCTACTTTAGGTTATCTAATAACTCGTTTATTTCCTGTTCACTCATAATAATTCTCCTAGGTTTACTTCCTTCATGCCCACCGATCACACCAAAAGCTTCTAGTTCATCAACTAATCTTGCAGCTCTTGTATACCCTACTCGTAAACGCCTCTGAACCAGTGAAATTGAAGCTTGTTCAGTATCTAAAACAAGTTCTACAGCTTTAGGTAACAATTCATCATAATCTTTCGTGTCATTTTGTTCAATATTATCTTGTATAAGCTCTTCTTGATATTCAGGTTGTGCTTGTGATTTAACTTCTGAAGCTAACTCATCTATCTCCTGATCAGAAATAAAAGCACCTTGTAATCTTACTGGTTTATTAGTGCCCATAGGTGTAAATAACATATCTCCTTGTCCTAAAAGTTTTTCTGCACCTCCCATATCTAATATAGTACGAGAGTCAGATTGTGATGTCACTGAAAAAGCTATTCTTGATGTTATATTTGATTTGATAACTCCTGTTATAACATCAACTGATGGTCGCTGTGTAGCCAGTACTAGATGGATACCTGCAGCTCTAGACATTTGAGCTAACCTAAAAATAGAATCTTCAACTTCTGTGGGTGCAACCATCATTAAATCAGCAAGTTCATCTATAATTACAACTATATAAGGTAATTTGTCCGGATAAGTATCATCAGGTTTTTCAGTTGCATTGTACCTAGAAATATCACGCACACCAGTTTCAGCAAATAGTTGATATCTATTTTCCATTTCAGTAACTATATTCTTTAAGGTACTTGCAGCATTTTTAGGGTTTGTCACTACAGGTGCTAACAAATGAGGTAAACCATCAAAAGATTTTAATTCAACTACCTTTGGATCAATTAATAATAGTTTAACTTCATCTGGTTTTGCTTTAAATAAAAAACTCGCTATTAATGAATTAATAGATACACTTTTCCCAGAACCGGTAGCACCTGCTATTAAAAGGTGAGGCATTTTTGCCAAATCTGCAACCACAGGTTCTCCAGCTATGTCCTTACCAATTGCTATAGAAAGTGGTGATTTACTTCCAGTAAAATTCTGACTTTCTAGTACTTCCCTCAAATAAACTGGTGATATTACGTTATTAGGAACTTCAATCCCAATGGCAGCTTTACCAGGTATTGGTGCCTCTATTCTTATTTCAGAAGCAGCTAAACTTAAAGCCAAATCATCAGATAGGTTAACTATTTTACTTACTTTGACACCTCTTTCAGGTTGTAATTCATATCTAGTAATGGTTGGTCCTCTTTGAACTTTTACTACTTTTGCTTGAACACCGAAAGATGAAAGTGTGCTTTCAAGTAAGCGAGCCTTATCAGTCAGTTCTTGTCTACTAGTCCTATCAGTTCCTTGTTGTGAAGATTTTTGTAATAAATCTAAAGAAGGAATTTTGTAGTCTTCATGAGATTTATCATTGGAATAAAAAGTATAAGAATAATCATTCTCGTTATCTTTTTTTTCAGATTCATTTTCAAATGTTGTTATTGAATTAGACTGAGGAGTTTGTGACTCTGTTGTCATAAAAGAATCAATAGCTTTTTTTTCATCTTCATTTTTATGCTGACTTTTTAGATTATCTTCGAAGTCTACTATAGGGTAGTCTACTTGTTCATCTTTTTTATTTTCCTTTTTATACTCATCAAATGATAAAACATTATTTTGTTCTTTCTCAGCATGTCCATTATCATCTTGTTCTATATTATCTGAATCAGATTCAAGTTTATCTTTTAAATTAATTAGTCTACAATATAAAGAATATATTTTTTCGTTTGTGACTAACAATAAATTCCAACACTTCATTAAAAACTTCTTAATAAAAGTTAACCCTTCAGTAAAAGTCGTATCTGTTAGTAACATAAAAGCCACTAAAGCTGATGAAATAAGTAAAATAAGCGTACCTAATTCTCCTAATATTAAAAGTGAAATCACAGAAAAAATAGCCCCTAAGAATCCACCACCAGAACCTTTAATAGCTAGATCAAAACCTAGCCTCATAATTTCCCCGCGACTCATCAGCTCTTCTTGTAAAACAAGTTCAATATGATGACCAACTATAATCAAAAATAAAACAGTACTTAACCCCCAAAATCTATTTGTTAACGGAATGTTTTTCCAATACAATAAATTACCGGCTATTATTGCAATAAAAATAGGAAGTGTCCAAGCTCTATCTCCTGCTAAATAACCAAATATGTAATTTAAAATTCTCCCTAAAAAACCAGTCTGATCAGTAAAAAATAAACTCGCTAAGGAAATCGCAGAAAAAAGTAAAAATAAGATTGCTTTAACTTCTATAACTCCATCCGTATTCTGACTTGATTTTTTCGTTTTTGTTTTGCTTGATTTTGACAACTGTATTCACCTCGATATTATTATACCAGTTAGTAAATCCGATGCCAAATTATTTTTAATTAAAAACTATCCATCTCACCAATTTTTCTATATATTTCCAAAATAACAACAATGCTATACAAGCAAATATATTAAACATAGTGTGGGCGTTAGCTACAAACCTTTCTGGAGATACTGATACATACCCAATCACGTCAAGAAAAATAGGAAATCCTACAAACAAAATTAGTGCACATAAACTATTATATACAAGTTGAAATACTGCCCCTAGTTTACCATTATTCGATAATCCTAAACTAGCAACTAATAAAGTTGTAGATGTACCAATATTTAAACCCATAACAGCTGCAGTTGCATACTCCGGTAATATAATTTGTTTACCAGTTAATAAAATTAAAATTCCAATAATTAAACTACTAGACTGACAAAATGCGGTTAAAATTGCACCTATTAAAAAGGCCTGAAATAACGAGTCAAATGTCTCAACTAATCGTACCAAATTTTCTCTATAATAAAGTGAAACACTTCCCATTATCTCTAATCCTATAAATATTAGAGAGAAAGATATCAAAGCTTTTCCGATATACTTCAATTTTCTAAGCTTAGTTGATAAAACTAGCATTATAGTTCCAAATAAAAAGCTTGGAATAATAAGTTTCTCAACGGATAATGCAAAAATTTGTCCGCTCACAGTTGTTCCAACATTACTACCAACTAAGAAAGAAGCTGCTTGTTTAAAAGATAAGAGTTCTTTATCAAGAAATATTAATATAATCACTCCTACTGCACTACTACTTTGCGTAAGTGCAGTTAATACAAAACCAATAAAACTTAATAGAACTATATTTTTAAAAGAAACATAATTAGTCCTATTCAAAGCTATAAAATGAGGGGTCATTGCTGATAATATTTTCACACCAACAAGAAAAAATAATAACCCAAAAATGGCTATAAGTATTTGCATTAACATCCCCCTACTGTTCAATATTTTAATCTATTAATATTTATATTTTACAATTTTAATATTAGTCATAAAAAAAGAGCCTAAATAGGCTCTTTTGAACTATATTCCTGCTATACTTATCATATTACCTGGTTGATACGTTGGATCTAAGAAATCGTTTGGGTCTGTACTAATTAAACGTACTACTTTTCCTTGAAAGGAATTTACCGGTTCAACAATCACAGTTCTACCTTTATGCTCAATTTCATGAAATTGTTGCTGATTATCAGATTGACCTTTGTGTACATCTTCTAATGCAACAGGAGTATACAAAATCATTACTCATCCCCCTTATCTTTTTTATTATAAAAATTTGGAGGTTGTAGTGGCTGGCCAGGATATGGCATAGGTGGATGATTTGGTGAAAATGTTGAAGGAGCATATCTACTTTGTTGGGGCACATTTGAATCAATCATTTCTCTTAATTTGCCTATTGCACTACCAATTCCTCCTACCTCACCAATAATGCCTTCTCTAACTGCATCTTCTCCGACTAAAACCGTTCCAATATCTCTGGCTAACTGACTTGAATTGAACATTAAATCTCTTAACCGTTCTGGATGAATCCTTGAATGTTCGGTTACAAAGGTCATTATTCTATCTTGCATTTTATCCAAATATTCATAAGTCTGAGGAACTCCAATAACTTGACCTGTCAATCTAATGGGATGTATTGTCATAGTTGCTGTATGGGCTATATATGAGTAATCAGTAGCAACAGAAATTGGAACACCTATACTATGACCTCCACCTAGTACCAGACTAACAGTTGGCTTTGACATAGAATCAATCATTTCAGCAATTGCAAGCCCTGCTTCTACATCACCACCAACTGTATTTAGAATCACTAATACTCCTTTTACATTAGGACTTTGTTCAGCTGCTACTAGTTGAGGTAACACATGTTCATATTTAGTTGTTTTATTTTGAGGCGGTAAGGCCATGTGTCCTTCAACTTGCCCAATGATTACTAAAGAGTGGATATCTGAATCTGGTTTAGGAATTTGTGTTTGACCATATTGTTTCACATTTTCAGCTGTTTGTTTACTAGAATCATTATTTCTTTTAGACTGTGTATTATTAGTAATATTATCATTTTGGTTTTGCATACTTTTCACTCCTTTTTAGATATTCTCTTTGTATTTTTTGTTTATTTAAGCTAATATATACAAAAAACCTCCGGTATTTTACCGAAGGTCTTTATAGTTCAAATTTTAAATTATACTTCCATAATAATCGGAAGAATCATTGGACGTCTTCTAGTTTTTTCCCATAAATATTGTCCTAGTACATCCTTAACTGAACTTTTTATAGCTTGCCACTCATTCATCTTACTCTTAGACATTTTATTTAAAGCTTTTACTACATGTTCACGTGCCTCATCTAATAATTCCTCAGATTCTCTGACATAAACAAAACCACGCGAAACTATATCTGGACCTGCGACCAACTCTTTGTTTTGCTTATCTACACTAATTACAACTATGAGAATTCCATCTTGACTCAATAATCTTCGATCACGTAAGACAATATTTCCAACATCACCTACACCTAGACCGTCAACAAGAACTTTTCCGGCAGGAACTTTTCCATTGACCCTACCGCGACCATTTTTAAATTCCATGACTTCACCATTCTCTGCTAAAAATATATTTTTACTAGGTAAACCAAGGTTTTCTGCTAAATTTTTATGGTTAACTTGCATTCTGTATTCTCCATGTATAGGTATCAAATGTTTTGGTTTTACTAGGTTTAACATTAACTTTAATTCTTCTTGACTTCCATGACCTGAGACATGTATGCCAGCAACTGATTTGTAAATTACATGGGCACCGCGTTTAAACAAGTTATCTATGCTTCTAGATACAAGTTTTTCATTACCTGGAATGGGAGTTGCTGCAATTACAACTGTATCTTGTGGCATAATTTGAACTTTTTTATGATCATCGGTTGCTATTCTGGTAAGGGCGCTCATTGGCTCCCCTTGACTTCCAGTTGTAAGTAAAACTGTTTTTTCCAAGGGAAGTTGGTTAACTTTTTCTATATCATCAATGACAACATTTTCTACATCACGTAAATACCCCAATTCAGACGCAGCCTCTATTACATTTACCATGCTGCGACCTACTACTCCTATTTTTTTACCATACTTCTTAGCTGCATTGATTACCTGTTGAATTCTGTAAATATTAGAAGCAAAGGTTGCTAAAATAATTCTTTTAGGAGCTTCGCGGAAAATTTCATCTATTGTTTCTCCAACAACTCTATCACTATTAGTATAACCAGGCTGTTCTGCATTAGTGCTATCAGACATTAAGCAAAGAACACCTTTTTTTCCAAGCTCTGCAAGTTTATGGTAGTCTGTTATCTCACCTGTCACAGGAGTATGGTCAAACTTGAAATCTCCAGAGTGAACTATTATTCCTTCTGGCGTATGTATAGCAATACCTATAGAATCAGCTATACTATGATTAGTGGAGAAAAATTCTAATTTAAAAGCTCCTAATTTCATTTGCTTACCAGGAGTTATCTGCTTTAAAGAAACAGATTTTCTAACAGGATGGTCTTTTAATTTACGCTCTGCTAAACCAATCGTTAATTTTGTTCCATAGACAGGTACGTCTATTTCTTTTAATAAGTATGGTAGCGCACCAATGTGGTCCTCGTGACCATGTGTTAAGAAAACACCCTTAATTTTGTCTCTATTTTCAAATAAATACGTCATATCAGGGATGACTATATCAACACCTAACATTTCTTCATCAGGAAATTTTAATCCAGAGTCAATTACTATCATTTCGTCTCCGTACCGGACAACAAACATATTTTTACCAATTTCACCGACTCCGCCCAATGGTATTACTTGAACTGATCCATTCGAAATTTTATTCGATTTTTGCGAAACCAATCAAACACCTCCTAATTTTTCAATATTGCAGTACCCGCTCCCTTACCATTAAACATTATTATACATTACTCGAAGGACAATAGCAAGAAAAAAGAAGCCGAAATCGGCTTCTTAAATATTTTTGACTCGAAGATACTCTTCTGTTATTATTTGCAGTTGACTCTCCTTTAATCCATATAATGGAGGTCTAAGTGGACCTACCGTCATCACATGCTTATTTACAGCTTCTTTTATTGGGATAGGATTAGTCTTCACACCTAATGCCTCAAATATTGGAAAAAGTTTTTGGAATATTTCTAATGCCTTTTTTGGATCTTTCTTATATACATTAATAAGTTCTTTAATTTCTTCACCTACTATTTGAGAAGCGACACTTACAACTCCTACTCCACCAACACTTAAAACTGGTAAAAGACTAACATCATCCCCACTATAAACTAAGAAATCATCTGGAGTTTTTTTAACGATATTGGTGATTTTATTGAAGTCTCCACTGGCTTCTTTTATACAAACAATATTATTGATTTGCGAGAGGTCAATAATAGTTTTTTCTTCTAAATCTACACCTGTTCTTTTGGGTACATTATACAGCATAATTGGTAAAGATGTTTCTTTCGCAACAGACTTGAAGTGGTTATACAGGTCTGGTTGTGTTGGTTTATTATAATAAGGAGTAACTAACATAATGCCATCTACTCCTATATCTTCAGCTTCTTTTGTTAGTTCAATGGTTTCTTTTGTATTATAAGAACCTGTTCCAGCTATTACCTTTCCCGCTCCATCTAGTCGATCTTTAACTACTTGAAACAGTGATAGTTTTTCTTCGAAACTTAATGTTGGTGATTCACCTGTAGTACCAGATACAACTAATCCGTCTGAACTCTTATTATTGACAAGTATCTCTGCTAAATCACCTGCTTTTTTTTCTGATAAACTACCATCTGTATTGAAAGGTGTCACCATAGCCGTTAATAATTCACCAAAATAATTCATACTCTACCTCCCCGTTATTAAAGATAAAACTTTTCATGTAAGAGTCTAAGAGCTCTCTCAGTATCAGACCCTTGTATAAGACATGAAATTGTAATATTAGAATCTGTTGTTTGTAAAACTTCAATCTTTTCTTTATTTAAAATATCAAGAGCTTTAGCCATAACTCCAGGTAATCCAGTCATTCCAGTACCAAATAAAGTGATTTTTGTACAATCAGTTTTTTTAGTAATGTCTCCAAAATCACCTTCTTTTAATAGTTCTATAGTACTTTTAGCATTAGCTTCTCTTACTGTAAAGGTTAATCTGTTTTCATAAACATTTATCATGTCAAGACTAATTTTAGCTTTTGCTATTTCATTAAATACAGCAACCTTTATGACTTGAGAACAATCGCTTTCAAAATCGAGGGTTATTTGGGTTACTTTTGGTAAATATCCTATACCAGTAATAATTTGACTTTTTTTAGTTTGTTTCCTAGCTACATTATGAGTTATCTTTGTGCCTTCATCATCATATGAGTTTTCAATATTTTTTATATATATAGGTACTGAATGTCTCATTGCATATTCTACTGCCCTTGGATGAATAACTTTTACCCCGTCTCTTGCCATTTGTAACACTTCATAAAATGTTATTACTTTTATTGGTTTTGCATCTGGAACAATTTTGGGATCAACAGTCATTAAACCATCTACATCTGTATAAATTTCAGCGCTATCAGCTTTAAGATGACTTGCTAGAGCAGTCGCCGTTGTATCACTTCCACCACGACCTAGTGTAACTGTTTCACCATCAGTAGAAACTCCTTGAAAACCTGCTACTACTACTATTTTATTCTGATCTAAATATTTATTAATCATAGAACAATCAATATCTAGAATTGTTCCGTTAGTGTAATTATTATCAGTCAAAATTCCTGCCTGTTTTCCTGTAAGCGCTACTGCATCATAACCATCCATGTTTAATAGAGAGGTTAGTAAAGCACTAGAGATAACCTCACCACAACTCACTGCTAAATCTAGTTCTCGATCCTTTACACCTTCACCCGCTTGCCCATTAAGAAAATCTATTAAAGAGTCTGTAGCATAAGGGTCTGGTTTTCTTCCCAAAGCACTCACTACTACTACAACTTTATTACCACTGTCTACTGATTGTTTGATGTGTTCAACTGCCTTTTCTCTTAGCTCTTTAGTCCGTAAAGACGAGCCACCAAACTTTTGAACTATAACATTATTAGTTGCCATAGGTTATTGCTCCTCTCTAGAAGTTAACAATGGCTGAATTTGTTCTCCTTCAAGAGCTTTTCTGATCGTGGGTATTATTTGATCTGTATGACTTACTACTGAATTTGGCTTATTTATTGGATTATCTTGAGTGAATGGCACGAAATAAACATACTTTGAATTTAATAAAGTACCAATATTTCTTGCATTTAAACCTAGAGCATCATTTGTAGAAATTGAAATAACAACAGGTTTTTGATTTCTTATTTGAGCTTTCGCAGCCATTGTGACAGCGGTATCTGTAATCCCATTTGCTAATTTGGCGATAGTATTACCAGTACAAGGTGCAATAACAATAACATCTATAAATCCTTGTGGTCCAATTGGTTCAGCAGAAACTATACTATTAATTATTTTATTACCAGTCATCTGTACAAGTTTTTGTTTCCACTCTATTGCTTCACCAAAACGAGTATTAGTTTTATCTACTCCCGGGGATATTATGGGATAAACTTCAACTCCTCCATCTACTAAATCCTTAATTTCCTTAAACACTGGTTCTAGGGTACAATGTGAACTCGTTACTGCAAAACCCACTTTTACACCAGCTAAACTCATAAAGTCACCCCCTTAAATGTGTTAAAAGCAGACGTGGATATACTTTACCTAAAATCTCCCCAGCTGTTTGAGGTGCAATCTTACCGGGTAGACCTGGTGCTAAAATACCTTTTATATTTTTTTCTCGACATGCTTTAAAATCTGTTCCTCCTTGACCTGAAGCTATATCAATAATTACAGCTTCAGGACTTAATTTATTGATTATATCCTCTTTTAATATTAAAGCTGGTATAGTATTAAATATAAGTTGAAAATCTTTAATATAGTTAGATAGCTCATTAATATAAATCGCACTAGCTCCTAATTCTTCAGCTCTAGCTAACTGAGCTGGTCTTCTTACAGCCACAGTAACATTTGAACTCATATTTTTTAATAATCGAGCCAAAGTAATGCCACATCTACCTAAACCTAAAACTAATGAATCGCTACTATGAATTGTTAGATTGGAATTTTTCAAAGCTTCAAAAATAGCGCCTTCGGCTGTAGGGATTGAATTGTAAATAGCTATATCATCTAAGTCTATTGTTTCAACTATACTTCCTCCACGTTTTTCTACAAGTGACTTAAAATCTTTTGACGCACTGCCAATTAAAATAAGTGGTAGTTCACTTAAATTCTTTGTTTCTTTCCAAAAATTTAATTTTTTTGTTGTATTACTAGCAGGCACATTTCCCTCTGAGTCTACACCTGCAAGCGGTAGGATAATTGCATTAATTTGTTCTTCTTCTATTTCATCCATAGTATATAGTACTGTTCCTTCAATTTTGTAGCCAACACGATCAAACCCAATAGCAAATACATCAATACCCGCTTGTTTCAAGTGTTTAATTAGGAAAATATCTCGCTCATCTCCTCCTAAAACAACTACTTTATGATTAACAGGACTTTTATTCATAGCCAGCCCTACCTCCCTTGAAAGCAGGATGATTGATTTTCAATATATGATATGAAAAAAACTACTCGGGTGTGAAAAAATAAAAACCGGACTGCCTTTTTGACAGTCCGGTAAAATGGAACTCAACTCATATTTACTTAGAATGAGCTTCTACATTATCTGCACCATATTCACTTATAATACTTTCAGCTTCATCTGCTTTTTCACTGCGTGTTTCAATTAATAATAGAACATCGCCTTCTTTTACTCTTGACTCATAATATTCTCCACGTTGTTCTGGAATACCATAGTCAATCAAACCACCAGCAACTCCGCCAGTTACTGCTCCAGTTAAAACACCTGCTATAGGTCCAGCAGCTATTATCGGGCCCAAACCTGGTATTACAAGGGCTCCGACTCCTGCCATTAAACCTGCTAAACCTCCTAAAACACCACCGGTAGCTGTTCCATCACCAAGATTTTGATTGTCATAGCTCATTGTTGTGGAACCATCACCCTGATCTGCTTCTCTGTTCTCATCCTTTGCAACTAGTGAAATTTCGTTATCTCCAAATCCTCGCTCTCTTAGACTATTAATACAGTTTTCTGCTCTGTCTGCAGAACTAAAAAGCCCTACTACTGTTTTAGACATAGTTTATATCTACCTCCTTAAACTATTTTGGAGCCTTTCTTAGCATTACCACAACAACATAAAATATTCAAAACAAAAAACCGGTGGTATATATATTGTTTACCACCGGTTATAATTCAAAACTGGTTTTAAATTCCAGTATGGCCAAAACCTTTAGTACCCCGATTAGTTTCATTTAGATCTTCAGTTAACGTAACTTCGACTTTTGTAAACTTAGAAATTACTAATTGTGCTATTCGCATCTTAGTAGTTATTTTGAATTGTTCTTTAGATAAATTAATTAAAGGAACTTTTATTTCACCTCTATAATCCGAATCTTAGTGTGACAAAACGTAAGTATAAAAATTTAATTTTAGAAAAATCGATGGGTTTGTTTCATTAAGCTATATATTGTTACTTTACACGCAAGTAGGTGTAAAGTATAATAAAACAATATTTGATAGTAGTCTTGTAGTGTAAACTAAATTTCTTTTAACTAACTAAATATGAAATTAATTTATCAATAAGGACAAGCCTAAAGGTAGATAATTTTTACTCAAATAAATAAGTTGACAGAGGTGATAAAAGTAAATGCACTATGATCTAATTGATTTAAACAAAGATAAAAATAATCCTGCTTATATGATATGCTACAAAGGAGTCCCTGTATATTTAGCAAATAGATACTTAAATAAATATATGAATCCAAAAACCATTGAAGATTATGCTCGAATTCTAATTAGGTTTTTCAATTATTTTGAGGATAAATATAACCTCCATGACTATAGAAAAATAAATCGACCTACTGCCCTAGATGATTATATGCGAGATAGGATTTACAAAAAACAGATCAAACGCAATGGTAAGATTATTTATTTGACAACTGATGAAACCAACATAACACAACAAACAGCCAAAAAAGAAATGACTGTCTTGCAAGGTTTTTTTATTTATCTCGATGCTTTATATCAATTTAACATAGATTCGATAGATCCTGAATTTATTAAAAGAGTTTTAGATACGTCTGATGCTAAAAACAAGCTTAAAAAGCACAAAGAATCTTACTATGGAGATATTTGGCGTATAAGAAAACTTAGTAAGCTCCCTTGTATAATTCAGGGTATAAAGTGGAAAGAAAAGAGCAAATATAGAAGGAGCTTTACACAGGAAGAAATCACTATACTTGAGTCTAACCTGTTTAGTATTCGGAACAAATGTATATTTTTATGTTCACTCGAAGTTGGAGCTAGAATTAGCGAAATCCTTACTGTAAAAAAGAAGGACTTTATTCAAAATAAACAAGAACACTGGGTTCTAAGAATATCAAAATCCAAATCTAATCCAAGATGGGTATTTATCCCCGAGTATCTAAGAAAGTTTATTCAGATGTATATTAATACCGAAAGAAAGCAAATCACCAATAACAGTAGCAAATATCCATATCTATTTGTAAGTACAAAAGGAAATACAAAAGGCGATAAAATTTCTTATTACACCTATAGAAACGCATTAAAAAAAAGTGCAGAAAACGGTTATCTTGATCCAAAAGATATCTGTACACACATGGCACGCGCTACTAAGTCTACTAGAATGAAAAAGGATCACAGAAGTAATGAAGAGATATTAAAGCAACTTGGTAATAAAACTGAGCTTAAGGCATATATCGATTTTGATAACCCAGATATGGTAATCCCAGTAGGCACATCTTTATATAATATAGATATTAAATAAATGAAGGGAGAATTATGTTAATGAAAGAAAAAGATGAGAATAAAAAGAAACGCGGAAACCCAAACAAAACCAATGAAAAAGAAGAAAAAGTTCATAAACTAGAGCAGATCTTGGCAGCACTAGTAAAAGCAAACCAACCTGTAGACAAAACAGCTATAGCAAAAGCTCTTGGCCTTAAAAGTAGACAGGCACTATATCAGCCCCATTACCAAGCGGTGTTTGACAAATACGGTATTGGTCAAGATGCTCAAGGAAGCAAAAAAGCTTCTCCCGAATATTTAAATAAAAAACTTAAAGAAAAGGACGTTGAAATTTCAAAACTTAATAAAAAAATTGAAAAACTACAAATAGAGTTAAATGATATGGAAGTTTACAATCAACGTCTATCGGAAGAAAAGAATTCGTATCAAAGGCTTTTGTCTAGATTCAGAATGACTTTTTACGACCAACTCGTTGTTTTTAATAACAAAAACAACTTTGAAATTCCGTTTGATATTTTTGACATTTTTGATTTCGAAACCGAGGAGAGCAAAACAATAAAGAGCGATGATACTAGTGAACAAGTTAAAAAATCAAATGTTATCCCGATAAATAAAGATCCAAATAAATATGGGAAAGAGTAATAAAGCCTTTCATTAAATATTAGAAAGATGGTTTAAAATAAATAATGATCAGAGGAGGTAGATCAAATGAGAAAATTTGAGCCAGTTTCAAAAAAGTTTATGAAACATAACGCTAAAGAAGCACAAATGCCTACAAGAGCAGATGCTAGAAGTGCTGGGTATGACTTTTATTCTCCTATAGAAACTATCATAAAGCCCAACTCTTCAATAATAATTTGGTCGAACATAAAAGCTGCTATGGAGGATGATGAAGTATTAAAAATTTATGTAAGAAGTTCAATGGGCATTAAGAAAAAAATAATGTTAGCCAATACGGTTGGTATAATAGATAGTTCATATTACGGAAATCCAAGTAATGACGGAAACATTGGAATAGCACTTTATAATTATGGTGATACTCCAGTAACCATCCAAGAAGGTGAGAGAATAGCTCAAGGGATATTCCATAAGTACCTCACCGTTGAAAACGACCACGTTATTAATAAAGAAAGAACTGGTGGTATAGGCTCAACTGAAAAATAGTGTGTTCACGTACAATAGTACTTATTCATGAAAAGGAGAAACACTTCAGAAGCGTTTCTCCTCTATTGTCAACCTTCAATCTTATCACGATTTCAGAAGCTTATATTAGTGTTCTATCTCACACTAATGCTAGTTTACACCTTGTTTACACATAGCACTCTTATCATCTTTGATGTAACTCCTACTCTTTACAGTAACCAGTATTAACTTGAACAGCAAAATGACAATGGTCACACTGATTATATTCTTCTCATTCATTTAAACTAGACACTCCAACTCTCAAATATATTTAATTTATTGTACCCTAGTCCCCTCTCGTTCTGGCTTCAAGCAATTGTTGAGTCAACTAAAAACAACAATTATATCGTTTATATTGCCTTTCCATGTTAATCTCCCTTTTCTTCTAGTGCTTCTTTCAATAACTCGATAGCACTTCCTTCTGTAGGGTCATTTGTACCTAATTCTCCCTTAAAAGCTTTAGAAAGGATTGAGTGTTTTATTAAATCACATTTTTCTTTCAAATCAATTATATTGTTCACTTTATACTCTTTATCTAAAATTACATCAAGCATTCTTACAATTTCTTCCTGTTCTTTTAAAGGGGGTAATGCGATAATATAGTTTTCTAAAAAATCCTTGGACACTCTTTGTTGTCCAACTGCACCAGTCATTACAGCTTTTGCCTTATTTCTAAAAGTTTTAGAGTGTATAAAATAATGTATAAATTTATTGTTTATATAGTTATTAGTTCGAAGAATATGAAATTCAGTAGAGCCAAAACCAAATCCATTTTTCAATCCTTTTACGATAGCTGACTTACCATTTTCCATACAAGGAGTGATTCGGGCAAAAATCACATCATCCTCTAATATAAATTTATATCCTTTTTTCACTTTTGAATAAGGTCTTTCCTCAATATTTTCTATTGTTCCATATTCTCCATCAACAGAAGTCATAGGTAAAAAGCTACAATTATACTCATCTGATATTTCATTTAACTTCTTTTTAGGTGGATTTATATCAACAACTTCGCCCATTCTTGTATAAATCCAACCACGAGGAAGCTCATGGCTTCTCTCTTGATAAATATTCCGTTTTAAACTTTTATTTTCATGAATTGTCTTAACTAATAACTCTGCTGATTCAACTTCCGGATTTTTTTCACGCCACTTCCTTGTCAATTCTCCTTTAAAAGCTTTATCTAGTAGAGCGGCTCGGCGTAGTTCAAAAGTTTCTTTTGCTTCTTCTATAAGATCTTTTGCTTTATCGATTTTATTTAATAGTCGATCAACTTTATTAGCGATTCTTTTTTGTTCATTCATTGGTGGTAAGGGGAAATATATCTTCTCCATAGTACTCTTTCGTATTGAAGGTATCGCAGAAGCTTGTGTATATTGATAAAAATCTGTTTTTAATGTCCAAAAAAATAAAAACATTATTTCTACAATATCTTCTTTGTTTTTTATTGCCATTAGGTTGTTATCTATGCAGCTATCATTAGGAAGCAGTCCTCTTCTGTTTAATTTAATAGCTTCACCTATTTTAGCAAAAACTATTGCACTCTTTGGAACAAGTTTAGCTTTGGTTTGCTTAATTATCTCATCATCAACAGTATTATCGCTTTTATTTAAGAAGTATTTTTTATCCACATATTTTAAATTTCCTACTTTATAAAAAGAATAAGTTAGGCCATGATTCCCTTGATACTTTTTTGGAAAAGCAGAGCCACTATAAAAATTCACAATATACTTTAATGGGATCCACACCCAACTATTAGGCACTTCATACGGTTGCTCATTATGTGGAACAATAGCTTCTTCTAATAATTCTTCTATGCTTTTACTTTTCTTTTTAGTCATTCTTATCCTCTCCTGATTCAGATATCGCAGTTTCTCTCAATTCATCAATGACTTCATTAAGTAATAAAATGGCTTCTTGAATGTTTCCTACTGCTTCTTCAGCCGACTCAATTGGATCTGGCAAGTTTTCATATATGGATAACGATTCATCCTGAATCAGACCTATATTTAAATCATCATTTTTCTTAGAAATATCTTCTCTTGTAAAACAATTAAACCTCTCATCCTTTATTTTAGTTCTATCTTCTGCTTTGTAAGCTTTAATAAAATCATCAAGATGTTCTTTTCTTAATGGATTTGTTTTACCTAGACTCTCCATATTGGTTCTTAAATCGTATACCCATACTACTTTAGTATTATCTTTGTCCTGTTTACCTCTAGTAAAGAATAGTACATTTGTTTTTACACTTTCTGCATAAAAGATACCTGTTGGTAAACGAAGTATAGTATGAAGGTTGCACTTGTCCATTAAATCTTTTCGGATTTTGGCTCCCGTTTTACCTTCATATAACACATTGTCAGGTAATACCACAGCTGCACGTGCCTTCCCATTTGGCCTTAAAGATCTATATATGTGTTGGAGAAAGTTTAACTGTTTATTAGTTGTAGTATAAGTTAAGTCATCCCTAGTTGGTCTTTCTCCACCTTTTTTAGTGCCAAAAGGAGGATTAGTCAGAACTACATCATAGTTTTTCAAGCTCTTACCTAACTCTGATAACGTGTCTCCAAGAATTATTTTTCCCTCTAGTTCGTGTAGCATTGCATTCATTAGTCCTAATCTGTGTACGTCCTTTACAAGCTCAGCTCCAGTAAAAGCTTCTTTTATTTGAAATTCAGCTTCTTTTTGGCTTAGAGAAAAATAATCATCTGTTTTCTTTCTAACGTGTCTATCAGCTGAAATCATAAACCCGAAAGTACCTGCAGCAGGGTCATTACATCTTTCGCCGGGTTCGGGATCAATTAATTCAACCATAGTATCAATAAGAGGGCGCGGTGTAAAATACTGTCCCGCTCCGGTTTTGGTCTCATTTGCGTTTTTTTCTAATAAACCTTCATAAAGTCCTCCAAGACCTTCCTCCCTTGCACTATACCAGTCTAACCTATCTATTGACTGGATAATTTTTTCAAGGTTTTTCGGCTCATCAATATAAGTTGTAGCATTCATATATATCTGACCTAGTAATTTATTTTTTGATTGACCAAGGTCAAGCAATAATTGTCTATAGTGATTATATAGTTCCATTCCGTGCTTTGAAGTTAATGAGTCCCAACGATACTCTTCAGGGATCACCTCTTCTGTTCCCTTTTCCTTCATCATCTTTAGAAATAGAATATAGGTGAGCTCTGTTACGTATTGATGATAAGTAACTCCATCATCTCTAAGTACATTACATAAGCTCCATAGTTTTTGTACGATTTCTTGATTATTCATTAAGCACGATCCCTTCCTTCCTGATTGAATAATTCTTCGTTAATTTTTTCTAAAACCATATCAAGTTCTCCATTAAAAATCTTATTAACTTTTTTGTAACCGCCTTCTCTTTTAAAAGGTTGTACTGCAAAAGCTGCCTCCGGGTCTGGTCCCAGGACTTTTTCTTCTAGAAGCTGTTTCTCGATCCTTTCAAGCCATTTTTTTTGAACAGGTGTCCATGCATTCATTCTATATATTTTTTTCATTGCATTTCTAACTCTTTCTTCGTGACTAACTAAAGCATCTCCTACTATTAACTGTCTAATAAAGCTTATAATATCAGCAGCTATATCTTCATTTTTAGCATCTCTCCAAGCAGCTTGAAGGTTTTTCTCACTGTAACCACGTTGATCTAATTCGATCTTTAATTTCTTTAGGTCTTCTCTAGTAAGTTCTTTTGGTCTCTGGCAAACTATTTTTAGTGCAGGGATACGATTAATATTTTCTTCAATGAACCGCTTAAACCCTTCTAAATAATCCTCTGGTTTATCGGCATTTCCGTACCCCCTAGTTGTCGATAAATGTTTATCTTTATGTTTTGAAATATACTGATAATGGGGGCGTTCACGATACTCATCAATATAGTTAATAACATTTTCGCTACTTTTTAGTTCTTCAACAACTTCCTTTGTATATGCTTCTTTCATCCATTCAATGTATTCGTCAACGGTTTTTCCACCGGTTAAAGCTTTGAAATCCTCTTTTTCCTCATCAGTCCAATGATTCTTTTTGCGCTGGATTTTAGTTCTAATTTGGTTTAAGTGGTGCTTTTGCTTATCGGTAGATTTAATTTGCTCAAGTTCGTTAACTAACTGTTTTACAGGAACTTTTGGATTTTTTACTACAGGTTTCATGTCGGTATAAGGTCTTAGTGCTTCATAGATTTCTACTGCATCAAATATGTTAAAATGGTCTTTATCGATTTCATCACATTTTCTTGTTGCCCTGCCAAGCATCTGCTCATAAAGGATACGCGACCGGATTCTTCTTAAAAAAACAAGGTTACAAATAGATGGTACATCCACTCCTGTTGTGAGAAGATCCACGGTCACTACAATATTAGGAAGTCGTTCATTTTTAAAAAGCTTAATAGCCTGAAGAGGACTTTTGATTGATCCGGTAATTTTCATTACAGCATTATCCTCAATAGGACCATATTGTTCCTCAAGTTCTTCTTTTAAAATTCTAACAACCATATCAGCATGATCATCATTTGCAGCAAAAATTAAAGTTTTACCTTCTAGATCGGGATGGATATATTTAACTAACTCTTTTAAAACTGTTCTATTAAAGCTTTCAGTTATAACCGCTTTATTAAATTTCGACACATCTATTTCAACTTCATCTTCCATTACTTCTTTTTTTATTTCCCCACTCTTCGCATCATAGACCTCAACTTCTTCTCCAGCTCGCCAATTAATACCTTCATCCTTCAATTTAGTGTTAATTTGATATGGGGGTTCATGATCTATAAGATACCCGTCAACAACAGCTTCTCGGTAAGAATAAGTATATATTGGGTTACCAAAAATCTCCACAGTATGGAGAGCAGGTGTCGCAGTAAGTCCTATTCGAATAGCATCAAAATAATCGAGTACCTGGCGGTATTTACTGACATAATCATTATGGTCCCTAAAATATATTTCTAGCTCACCCATTTCACTATCCAGAGTGTAGCCTCTGTGAGCTTCATCTACAACTATACAGTCATATTGGTCAACAGTGGGTTTGTCTTTTTCAGGGTCGTTGTAATAAACTCTTCGCAACATCCCTTGAACGGTTGTAATATGAACTTTTGTTTCTGGATTAGGAGTAGAATCATCTATGGACTGTAACTCAAATATTTCAGTAAAAGAGTGGTAGCTTTCTAGTTTAGAATCTTTAAATGCACTTTCTGCTTGTCTTCCTAGAGCTTTTCTGTCAACTAAAAAAAGAACTCTTTTAAACCTTTTTGATTTAATCAGTCGATATATTAGACCTATAGCCATCCTAGTCTTTCCTGTTCCTGTTGCCATTGCAACAAGTAGGTTACGTCTACCTTCTTTTAATCCCTCTTCAATTGCTTTAATAGCATCTTCTTGATAATATCTTAGCCCAAAGTAATCAAGGGGTTCCTCTTTTAATTCTTCAGTAGCTTCTTCTATATTTTGTTCTAATAAGTCTTTCAACCCTTCTGGCGAATACCAATCTTTTAAGGGACGAGGATGGTTAGTTTTCTTTCTTGCATCTAGAAACCAAATCCCTGATTTATGTTCTAATTGCTTTAAGTATGGACGACCATTAGTAACAAATAGAAATGGCACTTTATATTCATTCCATGGACCTAAAAGCTCTTCATCATCTATTTGGTAAACTCTTTTTGAATAGTCTTTAGCTTGTTGTATGTCAGATTGTATATTTTTGCTTTTTCGCTTGGCTTCTATTATTCCGAGAAAGTGTAGGCCAACAAACAAGGCATAATCTACAGAACCATTTTTTACAGGCCATTCGGCAATAGCAAGATTCCGCCCTTTTTCTGGACGTACACCTTTACTATAGCGAATATTCTCAGTATCTGCCTCCCAACCTGATGCCCATAGTTTATCATCGATGATCGTGCGTGTTTCAGCTTCAGTTAATTCAAAGCCTGCACCTAGTTGTCTGGCTTTTGTTTTACGTTCTTTATTTTCATCATCCTGACTAGCTTTACTTCTTAAACTATTTAATTCATTTTCTAGTTTTGCAACCTTCTTATCATAAGAAGATGCAATTTTCGCTAATCTTTCTCTTTCTTTTTCAAGCGATTCAAAATCTATTTTTTCAGGCTCAACATATGCAGGTGCTTCAAAATCCCATCTACCATAAACTTGCATAAACCAAACTGATATACGAAAAGTCATTCTTAAAAGAGTTTTTGCATAATCTATATTCCCATACCCATCATGGGCGGCCTTATTTCCTATTTTTCTAATTGTATGAAATAAATCTAGCAAGTCATCTGTAAGTAAATCTTCTTTTTTCAGTATGGCTAATCGAGATACTTGTTTCTGATCTTCAGGTTCTTCAAGGTTTTCTACAGCAAAAATAAACTTCACCAACGTTTCTGCAAACATTCGAAGTTTAATTATTGTCGTATTGGGATCAGTATGTAGGTTCTTTTCGGCAATTTCTCCTAATTCGGAAAGAATAGACCAATCACCTGTTAAGAAATCAAAATTACTCTTTTGCATGAAATCCCCCCTACAAGGGCTAAAATATATATTTATTATAACATATATTTACAATTCAAAAAACTAAAGCTGATAAACACATTACGATTTTAATATAACCCCCTAGACATTTGTCAGCACATGCCGCTTACTAGTGATTTTTGCGATTTCCCGGGAAAACCTAAACACACTTATGTATATTATTTTAAGAAGGTTACTAAAAACCTTTATTGATAATAAATCAATCTACTATAAATCAAATTCCTAAGAAGTATATATGTTGGTTAAACTAATTAATTATAACCAAACAACTCTTTAACGAATTCTTTCACTATTGGTTGTTTGTTGTTTAAATCTTCTTTTCTTTCACTATCTAAAGAATTAATAAGAGACGTAGTACGTTCACACAAATAATATTTTAAACCTTGGCTTTCAAAATCTAGAATTTCTTTGTGCGTATTCCTTTGAGGAACAATTTGAGTGATATATTTTAAAATATTTATCCTTTTATAACTAGCAGCAAAACGATTTTTTCTTTGGTGCTTTAAAAGTCCATAATAATCTTTATTTCTTAATATTTGTGTTGTAGCTTCAAAAATCAAATCAGAGTAGACCAAGTCCTCGATCTCATATTCCCAATTATCTTGATGATCATTGTCACATCTCTTAACATATTTAGGTTCTAGACTTAATTCAGAAGTTCTGTTTGCTTTATTTTTTAAAGTATCAAATTTGCTTTTTCCCGCCTCATCGTGATCTAGTAGACATACTATTCTTGGTTTGAAACTCAATTCTTTACTAAACTCTCTTACAAATTCAATATAACCCGGTATCTTATCTGCGCTACCAGCAACTAAAATATTCGGAACTTCTAAATTAAATAATTCTCCCAAAGATATCAGATATTCCTTATCAATTTCACCTTCAACTAATAAATTATATGGAACGATATACCAAGAATCATTCCTTTCAATTCCCATATGTTTTTTTATAGCTTCCACCTTTTTAGCTCCAGTTTTCTGGTTAACATATGTGTTATTTTTTATAAAAACTGTATCATTTTTTCTTTCATAAATTTTCTTTTCTTGTGAGGCATTAAATAAAAATGTATAATTAACATTTGATATGTCAACAAAATGAGGAGAATGGGTAGTTATTATTATATCAATGTTTTCTTTAACTAGTTTTTTTAATTCATTAAAAACCTTTTTTTGAAGGCTTGGCTGCAAAAAGGCTTCTGGTTCATCAATAGCCCAGATTACTTTTCCAGAGTATTTATTAGACACATAAGTGATCAGCGCGAGCAAAAGCATTCTTTGTATTCCACTACCCTTATGTTCTAGAGCTCTATCATTGGTGTCGTACAAAGTAAAGTTAATTAAATTAGAAATAGCCTCTCTTAAATAATTGAAATCAGGAAACACAATTTTAAATAACCACTCTTCTGAATTCATTCCATCTATATCATCGACATATTGCTTAAAGTAACTTGTAATATCATTTTCAATATTAGTTACAGCATTTTTTGATTTTGAAATGAAATCTTCTAAGACCCTTAATGGTTCATTTTGTCTTGATCTTAAACGGTCTAAGTCAGGTAAAACTTCTTCTTCAACAATTTTTGTTATTAACTCCGGTAAATCTATATTATTTGATTCAACTAAAAAAAATCTATTGCTCAATATAATATCTCTAGCAGTTTGATTGTCAATTTTTCGACTACTTTTATATCCTTTTAAATCTAAAACATTTTCTCCTTTACTTCTAGTGTAAGTAGTTGTAATTTTATACATAGAGCTGGTGTCTTCATCTTCAAAAGTAATTGTAACATCAGTTTTAAACCCTCTTCCCCTACTACCTTCTACAATATGATAGGGTATATCATTTTCGGCAGAAAATTTATTTGGGTCTAGACTAAAAAATAAATCTAATGCTCTAATAAAATTTGTTTTACCAACATTGTTTGCACCACATATAGTCATCAATTCATTTTCATTATAATCAATCGTCAATTCATTTATAGATCTGAAATTTTTAACTTTTATTTTCTTGATCTTATACCCCAAAAGCATTACCTCCAAACAAATTAAGACTTATATATTGATGTTCGAGATTGTTTTGGTAAATCCTTCGACAAATTGCAAATATTAACATAATAGTATTGGACTGTTTTTAAATAGGTTAAAGTTAATAACTAATTATTTTAATAAAGTCGCCTCCATATCCTTAACTTACAGCCACCACCTTTGCTGTTCAAGGCTTTCACCCTATCGATAATGTCTATGTCATGCACACTAACTATAATAGCCGCAGCGAATATCGCTGCGGCTATTATGCAAAAAAATGATTAACACTTTTTCACTCGATCAAACCTTTCATCTTATTTCGTCTTCAGAATAAAAATAATTAAGCAAATCCCAAGTTTTACTATTAGAAGGGCTCTTTATAATTTTGTAACCTGTTTCTGATGGCTTAATATACCCTTTTAAAACTAATTCTTCTATGTTTTTCACTATATCTTTTTTAGTCCATAAATCAGATAAAGCCTCGTAAATTTGATTTGAGTTCACACTAGTGTCATTTTTGTAGTCGCTATTAGCAACCATTATTTCAAGAATTGCTGCTTCAGGTATTTTTATATATTCTTCCATAATATCATTTAAGTAAGTAAATTTATTACATAATTTAGTATAAAACTCTTTATTAGCAACACCATCAATACGCTCCCCCTCTTCAACCATAGCTCTGCCATGAGGATTATAAGAATAACACATCTGAATGTATGCCATTAATAATAGAATTGATCCAGTGCTTTTTAACATTTGATAATTTTTTAAAAAAGAAGGAATCCTAAAATCTGGATTCTTTTTCTTCCATTTCTTTTTCTTTGACATAACCTCCCCTCCTTCTCTTCAAATTCGATTACCAATAATCAGAAAATTGGATTTTGATTATATAAATTTTTATTTTTGTAAATTTCTTTGTTCAGAAATATAGTAAGAATAGACAATCACCTCCTTAAGATCGTAAATAACAGGTATATAAAAGGATACAAGTTGTGCCATAAACTCACTCGTTATTTGCTAATATCCTCTCAAGCAGTTTTTCATAGATCGAAAGCCTATCCTTTGCAATTTTTCGGGATATCTTATTCCCTTTGTCTTTAAAGAACTCAATGTCACTCTTAAATCTTTCTATTGCTTTTTCTAAGTAAGTTACAGTCTCAGGATCTTCATTCTTGCAAAAGTCGCACTCAAGACACTGGAGTTCGTTCTTGATCTTTTTACATTTGTAATAGTCACCTGCACAGTTACCAAGAAGGACCCCACTAGAGGTAACAATAGGCATTTGACGATAAATTTCTTGATTCAATTCTAAAAGAATATCGTCCACTACCGTGCCTTGAAAGCTTGAGTCAGAAACACCTTCAAAATTAATATCGGAAATTTTTATCATGACTTCATCATTTGTGTTAGGCCCGTCGGTTTTAAATATAGGTTCAGATGGTTGAACAGATCTATCCGGACTAGATTGATAATAGCTATCCCATATAGTATTTGCTGAGTTTAACCCTGAAAGAAACATGACATCTTGTATTTTAAAACCATTGTCTAAACGATCACTAATCCCCTCGCCTCTAAGCTTATGGCTCGTGATGCGATGATTAGTTCCTTCTCTTTCGGCCTCTACAATATTGTGCAAAAGCTTATATTTGGGGGCATTTGATTCATCCATTACTTTAGAGGCATTTTTAATTAATGTCTTTAAAAAACTATTGAAAGATTCATCTGAGTATTTTTCAACATAAGTCATAGAATAAACGGTTTTCTTAATAGTAGAATGACCGTTTACTCTATGAGCCGTAAATAAAAACCCAGAAGGCCCTTTACCAATTAATTCAGATTGAAGACCTTTACTAATTTTAATTTGTTTATTAAACAAATTCAGCAAATGTTCTTCTACCGCTGATTTCCCTGTGAGGTATATCATTTTTGTTTTTATTTTATATAATGGGCTATTTTTGGGAACAGGTATGGTGACTATATATTTATCTCCTGTAGTTCTCAAACAAGTTTCTATTTTCATTTCTAAAACTTCATTAATACGCGATGGTATAAGCCGTAATATCCAATAAATAAGTTGTACATGAGTTGGTAAAGAATTAGTATAATCAACAAACACTTTATCGATTTCTCTAAAGACATCAGGATCAATATTGTCAACTATTTCAGGATTCTCTTTTTCTTTAAAGTCAGGATCGGGAGGGAATTGTATCTTTGGCACTTCCGGAAATACGCTCATAGTACCAAAAAATTGTTTTAATATCCTCCATAGATGTTCTTTTCTACCTTTAACAAGGTCTTTTTTTATCAAGTGAGCCTTATATTCTTCCAGTAGATAATATGAAACATCCCTTAAAGATTTAAGAGAAAAATTTTTTATAGAAAATTTCAAAAATTGGTTCATCATACTTATATAATTTTTATACGTAGAGTGACTTCTGCCTGAATTTCTAAGTATAAATAGTTTTAGAATTTCCCTAAAGGAGTTAGGGGTACTAAGAAAAGATAGGCTATATTCTTTCTTGTTGTAGCCATTATACCCGTCATAATTTTTACATATCCATACATCGTCAGAAAAAAACCCTTCGTGACCAATAATTTCGGATAATTTTAATTTTAATCCCTCTTTCCCCAATTTATCGATATCATCATAAACTTTAGCAATATTTTCAAGCATCTAATCCCTCCTAAATCAATACGCATCAATTGCGCTTATTACTTTAAGTGTTTTTAAATACCGGGTTTTGGTGGCTCGATATTGAGGTAGCTTGTCTAAGTCATTTTCCTTAAACTTATTATCTGCTATAAATTGTTTAAATAACTTTAGATTTTCTTCTTGCGTTTTCTTAAGCCTATCCCAGCCTTCTTTACATGATTTACTCGTCGCAAGATCGGCACAAGTAGAACACGGAAAATCATCAGTTGTTAAACTGTCTCTAATCTTATGTGGGCATTCCTGTTCATAATTGGAAGTACATATTCCAAGCATTTTTCGATTATAGTATACTTTTCTTGATTCAAAGCAAAATTGCTTGAAAAGCAATTTGAGTTCTTCAGCCGAGAACTTTTTCTTATCTTCTTTATTCGTAAAAAGCCTTTCATCAAATTCTTTCCTTAAATATTCTGAATTTGTATCTGCCAATAGAATCTCGCTAATTTCAGTATAGGATTTTTGTGTTGTGTTTTTATTTGTATGAAATAAAAGTTCTTGCAACTCTTCTAAACTAGCCCCATGAGCAACAGAAATATAGGAAGAAGTTTTTCTTGTTTGCCTTGGGTGAAAGTACCATAGAGTACCATCAGTATTACGAATATCATTCACCCTTATGAAAGTATTAATTCTTTGACTGAACATTTTTGGAGTGATGTACCTATAACCTTCTTTAGTGGATTCATCTTTTACAACAAACAATTTCTGAATTTTTATAATTCGATCTGAAGGTCTATTGGAGTTGATTTCATCTTCCAACTGTTTAACTTCTTTTTCTTGTTCTACAATTTCCCTGGCTACAATATAGTTAACTATCATATCCCTTGTATAATTGGAATAATCTAGGCCGTTTTCTTCTATAGTTGTGTTTTTATGTTTTTTGTGTTCTACAAAAGTGAGAATGAATTGTGGGTATCCCCCTTCATCATATTGTTGTTCCCCGTTTACAGTATATGGCATAATACAACCTCTATCTAGCTTTTGAATTTCATTATAACGTCGTGGATTGTTTAAAAGAATTAGTAGTAATCTTCGATAAATTCCGGGAGTCAGGTTATCAAGCTTATTTATGATTTCCTCTATCACCTTCTCTGGTATTATCTCTGTTTTATTGGTAGTAGCTTTTGTATTACTACCATTAATTTCAATGCTATAAAGTAAGGTAGTACTAGGTTTTTTCGTTTTTATTTCCTCCGCATTATCGATAACCCACGATATAAATGTTCTTATTTGATAGTAAACTTTCTCAACAAGCGCACTATTATTGGTGTTTTTTTGTTGACTTTTAAATTCACCATCCAATCTAGTCATATAAACCTTTTCCAATACATCGTTGAGAATGCTGACTGTTATATCAGCGGTTTGTTGAACCTTATACTTATTGGTGAGATAAGCGATTATCTTTTTTACTGTAAAAAATTGTTCGACATTTTTGGCCATACCTTTATCGCTCCTAATAGTATTTTTACTTATTAGGTCATGCTCAACTAGATGTTTATAATATAGTTTAAATTCTCGTTTAATTACTGATTGTTTTATTGAAGAGAAGTCAAACGAAAATTCCCTCAATCTTTTATTACACATACAGAAAAACTTCCAATAGTCTAAACTGATGTCAACATGGTTGCTGTTTAAGAGATAGTCTACTTGAGCCTTGGATTCGTAGACTAAGGTCTCCTTGAATAACTGTGTTAATATGTTAATGTAGGGTGACCTAAGTGCTTGATTTACCCGATTAATACTAATCGTGTCATTTTTCGACAATAGTAGAGCAAGATTGCTTTTTCCCCAAGCGTTGCTGGTAATTCCAACCCGAATTCTTTGCTCTGTTATTAATCTTAATCTAAACTTTAAATAAGCTATAAAAGCATCAGTACATACTTTAGAGTAAAGTTGTAGTATTCTTAATTCATCTACTTTTTTGAAATCAATAAGCTTATCGATCATATTATTAGTTATAATTTCATGAATATTATTAATAACGGTTATTATTATATTAGCCATTGAAGAAGTACTAGAAGAAATTTTGAGTCCCGCAAATATTTCTTGTTTTTGATCCCCGATCATCCAAATGTGCATATGATTTTCAATTCCTAAGTACGTTAAATCACCAATTGCTGTACCAAACTTTTCACCTACAAACTCTGCATAGTAATTTTTATTTTTTATTTGGCGTTTATCTATTGGACTAATACTAGTATTTAACTCAAAAGAATTAAGAAGTATTTGCTGCGTTTCTGGAACCGAATCTAAGTTCGCAATCCGGTTGAAACTACCATCTTTTTCAAAGTTATCAAGTTCGTAACTTGCCATAATTTTTAAACAATTTTTTCTGTTCACTCGATTTTTATCGGAATAGAAACTTTCAAGTTTCAATCTAATTCTATTTATATAATCTTTAACCAAATTTGGGTTTTTATTTGAAAAGTATTCTATTGCCTTAATACCTGACAACAAATCTTCGTATGAATCAAACTTAAGATTATTCAACAGAAGATGCTCAGTTTTATTTAACTCGTCTTCTAATTCTTTTATAGTTTTTACTTTGATATTACAATATTCTACCCCATCTATACTAAAAACACTTAAACTGTTTTTTTGCTCAACAAATTTAATGTCATAATCCACGCTAACACACCCTTTGCAAGATACTGTAACTATATTAACATGAAAGTCAAAAAATGTAAGTGGGAGAAAGTAGGAGGAAATATAAGCGAGTTCAATAGATATCGCTTTATGGTGTATTACCTAATTATGTATTTATTATTGTGATAGAACTAAAAATAACCCGTAAATTAAAAAAAGCAATTAAGCAAGAAGCGCTTAATTGCAATGTTTTTTAATTTACTTTACACATATTTAAAATATTTTTATCTCACTAAAGAATCTATAGTACCAGGAGAGTTCAAAACTGTAATACCATGCTTAACAGCTAAACCGCTTCTTGGCCTAACTTGTCCTTCATAACCTTCAGGTAATTCTATACCTATTCCTGTAGGTATTAAAACCCTCTCAAAAGGATCTAATATTACTGGATCACCTAATGCAGCCATTAAATCCAATCCTGAAGCACCGTCTGATTTATATTCAGGAATAGGTAATTCATTTTTACCAAAATATACAACTTTAACTTTAATCTTTTCAAGTACCATATAACATCATCCTTTATTATATTATTTACTATTTTAGTTGATAAATTTCAGAGACAGGTCCAATAACCGCATTTGACATATTATCTTTATTAAATATATCATCTGCTAATTTAACTAGATCATTTTCAGTTGTTTGGTCAATTTTTTGGATGATTTCATCTGTTGTTAAAATTTTCTCCTTAATTAATTCATCCCTACCTAGACGAGCCATTCTATTGCTTGTACTTTCTAATCCCATTAAAATATTACCCTTAACTTGTTCTTTAGAACGTTCTAATTCTTCCTTAGTAATATCACCATTTTTAACATTATTTAATATTTCCCATATTAAATCACAAGACTCATAATAGTTATCTTCTGCTACACCAGCATAAATAATAAATAATCCAGAGTCTAAAAAATTTAGGTAATAAGAAAAAACTGCATAACATAGACCTCTTTCTTCTCTAAGTTCTTGAAAAAGTTTAGAACTCATCCCACCACCGATTATATTATTTAAAAGATTTAATTGATATAATCTTTCATCATTTACATGTAAACTCGAAAAAGCTATACATTTATGGATCTGTTCAGTATCTTTTGTTTTTAAAATATTATTTTGTTTAAAATTAGGAATACTAAGACTATCATTACTTTGAGAGTTTTTCTCTTTAAATACATTAAAATATTTAGCAATACTTGATACGGCTTGTGAGCGATCTATATTACCACTAACAGAAACAACCGTTTTATCAGCAGTAAAGTAAGTGTTATAATGATCGTTTAAATCATCAAGCAGTATATCATTTACGGATTTTCTATCACCTAAGATATTATGTGCTAGTTCATGTCCTTCATAACTTCCTTCTAAAACTAAATCATGAACATATTCGTCAGGTGTATCCTCATACATCTTAATTTCTTCTAGTATAACTTGTTTTTCTTTTTTTAACTCTTCTTCTGTGAATTTTGAATTAAAGTACATATCAGATAAAATATCAAGAGCAATATCAAAATGAGTATCAATTACCTTCAAATAAATACAAGTATATTCTTTACTAGTAAATGCGTTCATATGTCCACCGATACTATCTACTCTTTCAGCAATATCTCTAGCACTCATTTTATCTGTACCCTTAAATAACATATGTTCTAAAAGATGGGAGATACCTTGAGTTTTCTCACTCTCAAATCTACTACCACTTTTAATCCAAACCCCTACTGTTATAGAACGTACATTTTCCATAGGTTCTATCAGTATACGTAGACCATTGTTTAATATATCTTTGTAAAACATCTATTTTCCTCCTTATTGAATACTTAATTACAAATAGATTGTATTATTTATATAATTGAAAAGCAAGTGGTTCATCAGATGCATAAATACTTATGTTCACTATCCCACCTGTCACATCACCTGTAATCAAAACGAGATTTTTCGTGTTATTTTTAAATTTTAAATCAAGATAATCTCCAGCAATTGTTGCATCTCTTCCAGGTGGTACATAATCCACAGGTTCACCATGAGGATGTCTTTCTATTACTTCTAGATCTGCATTTAATACAGCATTATATAAGGTTGAAGATACTTGACATACACCTCCTCCTATACCATCTACAACAGCATTTCCAACTATAATAGGTGCAAATCTATACCCTCTTTCCCAAGTTCTAGGTAATGTTTCCTGATTAAAAGAAAAAATTTGCCCAGGAAAAACAATAGTATTATTTATATCTTTAGTTGCAAGTTCTATATTTGTGTTCCTGCCCTCATGATTATCTAACAGACCCGTTGAAAACTCACCGATTGGTTTGTAGATTGATTTTAACATTTCTTCTGTTATTTGAGGATATAAAGGCATATATATTAACTCTTGCTCAGTATCTGAAGGAGATTCCATTATCTTTTTAACAGTTTTATTTACAAGAACTTTTCTACCTTGTTTTTCTGGTTGGATTTCACCAGTCTCTGGATCAAGCTTCGCATTTTTATAGGGTTGATCTTTTTCATCAGCTGATTTTTCTACTAAATCTTTCACCTCATGCTCATACCATCTTTCAATATTATACCCTTCTATAATAACATTCTTTTCAACTCCATAAAAATATCTTTTAACCATATCTATAACATCAAAGTTAACTTGAATAATTACAAAAACAAGTAGTACTAATATCAATAATATAGACGGCTTTTTGAAGGGATTTTTACCTGACATAACAGGACCTCCCTTTTCTATTAGTACTCAGATATTAATTCTGATACGGTAACAATCTCGTAACCTTTCTCGTTCAACTCAGTAATAATCTGATCGACTGCTTTGATAGTATCTTCTGTAGGATGTATTAAGATCAAAGCTCCAGGATGTATATTATCCACTATCTTATCAACCATGTAATTAACACCAGGTTCAGTCCAGTCAACTGTATCTAGACTCCATAGTATTGTTCTCATATCTAATTTACTCGCTTCTTCTAAAACATCATCATCAAAATCTCCCGCAGGAGGACCAAATAACTTGGGTTTTTCTTCTACTATTTCCTCGATAACTTCATTAGTTTGTGTAATTTCTTCTCTTATAGTTTTTCGATCAATTTCACTCATTAAGTAATGACTATAGGCATGATTTTCAAGTTCATGGCCATCAGCATAGATTTCTATAACTTCATCTTGGTTATTGTTAGCCCATCTACCCTCAAGAAAAAAAGATATTTCAACCTGATGGTCTTTTAAAACTTTTAACATTGAATCAATATATTCAGTTCCCCAAGCAACATTACAAATAAACGCAGCTTCTTTTTTCTCTGGATTACCTTGGTAAATTGGTGCAGCTGGATAATCTTCTATTGTCTTTTCAGGAGGTATTTTATTATATTCTGGTTCAACATGTTCACCTTGTTCTGCGTTTAATATCTTTGAAACAGTTGTGTCGACATCAAGCTCTTTTCCAGCTAATCCTGGTATAACACCCTTTGAAACTGGATCAAGGTAAGTATCTTGAGGTTTTTGATATAATTTGCTTTCATACTCTTTTACAATTTCTATTATTTCTGTCACTTCTTTTTGCCCTAAGTCGCGTTCCATGAACTTCACTCGATCCTCTGATATATTTTTTTGTTGAGTAGAATCGTCATTAAAATTAGCTATTAATAAAAAAGCAATAACAACTAATATTAAAATAATCACACTTAAAATAGACATTTTCTTTAACCCAAATGAATGAAATGAAATCGACATATTTTACCTACCCCCACTAAAAATACCCACTAAAAAGTGGGCATTATTGTTTATTCAATACTATGTTTCTAAGAGTAAAGAATATGTCAAAAAACTTTAAGAAATAAAAAAAACATAAACCCTCAGGGTTTATGTTCTCTATAACTTATTTTTATCATTTTCCTCAGTTGAGTCATTAAGAGCTTTTTTACGAGACAGATTTAATCTCCCTTTTTCATCGATCTTAACAACTTTGACCATAATCTCATCTCCAACTTTTACTACATCTTCAGTTTTACCTACTCGTTCTTCAGCTAATTCGGAAATGTGAACTAACCCCTCTTTACCAGGTAATATTTCTACAAAAGCACCATATTTTTCAGTTCTTTTCACTTTACCTAAGTAAATATCTCCAGGTTCAGGTTCCTGAATTAATTTGTCGATAGTTTTAATAGCTTCTTCTGCCTGTTCCGAATCTGAAGCTGAGATCAATATTTTACCATCAGATTCAATATCAATCTTAACTCCGGTTTCATCAATAATTTTATTGATCATCTTTCCACCCGGACCAATTACATCTCTAATTTTTTCAGGATCGATTTGCTTAGTTATCACCCTTGGTGCAAGTGATGAAAGTTCAGCCCTTGGTTCACTAATAGCTTCTTTCATAAAGTTAAGTATATGTAGATAGCCATCTTTACCATGGTTTATTGCTTTAGATAAGATTTCACGATCGATACCTGTAATTTTTATATCCATCTGTAGTGCTGTGATCCCATCTTCTGTTCCTGCAACTTTAAAGTCCATATCACCGAGAAAATCCTCGATACCTTGAATATCACTAAGAATAGCTAAGTTTTCTCCTTCTTTAATTAGACCCATAGCTATACCAGAAACCGGTTTTTTAATTGGTACTCCAGCATCCATTAATGATAAGGAGCTAGCACAAACACTTCCCATAGAAGTAGAACCATTTGATTCAAGAACTTCACTAACTAATCTAATAGTGTACGGGAATTCTTTCTCGGAAGGTATCATAGGTTTAACAGCTCTCTCTGCTAAAGCACCATGACCAATTTCTCTCCTACTCGGACCTCTCATAAAACCAGCTTCTCCAACACTATATGGTGGAAAATTGTAGTGATGCATATAACGTTTAGACTCTTCCATTCCCAGGCCATCAATTATTTGTACATCACCTAATGCTCCTAATGTACATACATTTAAAACTTGAGTTTGACCACGAGTGAAGAGTCCGGAACCATGTGTATTAGGTAATAAATTCACTTCAGACGAAATAGGTCGAATTTCATTTTGTTTTCTTCCATCAACTCTAACATTTTCATTTAATATCTTTGATCGCATCTCACGTTTAAGTAGTTTTTCAAAAGCAGCTTTCAAATGTTTCTCTTGAACGTGTTCTTCTGGATCAGAATCATCCGTGTTATATTTTTCTAGCATACTTTTAATAGCTTCTTTTCTTGTTTCATCAATAGCATCTTCTCGTTCTTGTTTATCAAAGATCTTTAAAGCTTCTTTAAGATTATCAATAGCCAGATTTTCAACCTCTGTAACCAACTCTTCACTAGGTAAATCTAGTTTTACTTCCATTTTTTCTTGACCAACTTCTGCTACTAATTTCTCTTGCATAGCAATGATCTTTTTGATAGTTTCATGACCTGTCATAATAGCTTCTAACATTTCATTTTCAGGGACTTCATTTGCGCCAGCTTCCACCATCATAATAGCATCCTTAGTTCCCGCTACTATTAAATCAAGGTCTCCATTTTCCATCTGATCAACATCAGGTAAAACTACTAAACCATCTTGTTGAGTTTTTCCTACCATTACAGAAGCAATAGGTCCATCAAAAGGAATATCTGAAATTGAAAGTGCTGCAGAAGCTCCTATAATACTAGCTACTTCTGGGGGGCAATTTTGATCGACACTTAACACCGTTGACACAACATGGACTGGATTTCTAAAGCCATCAGGAAATAATGGTCTTATAGGTCTATCAGTTAATCGAGCAGTGAGAGTAGCCTTTTCTGTTGGTTTTCCTTCACGTTTTATAAACCCACCCGGAATCTTACCTACTGCATATAACCGCTCTTCATAGTCAACTGTTAATGGAAAAAAGTCAAGCTCTTCCTTGGGTTCTTTAGAAGCAGTTGCTGTTACTAAAACCACTGTATTACCGTATGTAACCTTCACAGCGCCATTAGCCTGTTTTGCTAGTTTACCAGTTTCTATAGATAGTTCTTTACCTGCAATATTCTCTGAAACTGTTACCATACATTTACCTCCTTATTCAATTATTACTAAAAATTCTAAATTTAAAGAAAAGCGGGGTCTCCCCCGCTTAGTATAATCCAATTTACTTTCTTAATCCTAGTTTTTTAATAATTTCCAGATATCGGTCAGCTGATTTACCTTTTAAGTAATTTAACAGACCTTTTCGCTTACCAACCATTTTCAATAGTCCTCTACGAGAATGATGATCTTGTTTATGAATCTTCAAGTGCTCATTCAAGTGCTGAATCTTTTCAGTTAAGATTGCAATTTGTACTTCAGGAGAACCAGTATCATGGTCATGAAGCTTGTACTTCTCAATGATTCCTTGTTTCTGTTCTTTGTTTAGTGCCATTTTATTTCACCTCCATATAATTTTACCCCCAAAAGCCAAGAATACGCCGGAGGAACGTTATTCTGAGCATTTGGTTGCTTTTTAAATTTTAACACATACATTTTTTAATGTAAAGTTTAACTAAATATAATTCATGAAAGAAGTGAACGAGCATAATTTAAATCTTTATTTAACTGATGTGTAAGTGATTGTGCACTATGAAATTTTTTCTCTTCACGTATAAAATTAAAAAACTCTACCTCTATTTCAAGATTATACAAATCTCTTTGACAATCAAAAATATAAGTTTCTGCTACTACATTTTTACCGTCAAAAGTAGGCTTATTTCCAACGTTACAAATACCCCAACTGGTTGCATCTTCAAAGTTTACCCTTACTAAATAAACCCCTTTTTTCGGTATGACTTTTTCTACTGGTATTTCAATATTTGCTGTAGGAAATCCTAGGTTTCTACCCCTTCCGTCCCCTTTCATAACTTGCCCACGTATACTATAAGGTGATGAAAGCATTTTATTTGCTTTTTCTATTTTACCTTCTTCAATATACGTTCTACATAAATTACTACTCACTACTGTATTATTCTCAACTTTAATCGATTCTATAATAGAAACTTCTAACCCACAGCTCTCACCAAAATATTTAAGATCACTTGAAGAACCTAAACCTCTATAACCAAAACTATAATCAAATCCAACAGAAACACCTTTTACTTGAAGATCATGCTTTAACCATGAAACAAATTTTTGTGGGGTTATTTTTGCAAATTCATTATCAAATACTTTTAATATTCCAAGCTCTACTCCTATTTCGGATATTTTTTGGACTTTTTCTTCCATAGTAGTTAATAAAAAGTTTTTTTTGTTAAAAAATTTTATTTCTGGGTGTGGTTCTAAAAGTAAAACACCTGGGATACAATTATATTTTTCTGCATTAAGTACAGTATCTTTTAATAATTTTTGATGTGCTATATGAACACCATCGAAATTACCTAAGCTGAGCCAGATATTTCGGTTTTGTGGCAACCATTTTTGTAACTCGTTAGCTTTCATTATCCTCAATGTTATCACCTAGCTAATTTAATTAATAACCTTTTCTGGTTTCACTTTATTATTAGAAATAACTTTTCCTAATCCTAAAAAATCATTCTGTGAGTTATAAACACGTAAAGTCTCATTTTTGGTATGATGATTTGAAACAAATGAAACATTACCATTTCTAAATTTACGAATTTCTTTATCATCTGAAATCACTAAAGACGGGAAATCATTTAAAGGTATATCTATTGGTTGAATCAATGATTGTAACTCTTCACTTTTTTTAATAAGTGTTTCTAAAGAAATACTTGAATTTAAATCAAAATCTCCTGACTTACTACGTAAAAGAAACGATACATGACCCTCACCACAACCCGAAAGTTTAGCTAAATCATGCCCTAAGGTTCTTATATAAGTGCCTTTTGAACAATTAACTTCAAATAAAAAGCGTGTTTTACCTTTAAAAACATAGTGATCGATTAGGGTGAGAGAATATATTTTAATTTGTCTGGCAGGACGTTCTACCTCTTGTCCTTCTCTTGCTAACTCATATAATTTTTTTCCCTTTTGTTTTATAGCTGAATACATAGGGGGTACCTGAGAAATCTCTCCAGTTAACTCACTGAAATTTTCTATTAAATTATTAATATGTTCTTGAGTTACTTCAGATTGATTTGTAACAACTCCTTGAGCATCTAAAGTATCTGTCGTTTCTCCTAGGATTAGTTCAAATCGATATTTCTTTTCTTGATTAATAATATACTCAGCAAACTTAGTAGCTCTACCTATTGCAATGGGTAGTACTCCAGCAGCACCTGGATCTAAAGTACCTAAATGACCAACTTTTTTTATTTTAAATGACTTTCTAACATGACTAACAACATCATGTGATGTCATTCCTGGTGGTTTCAAAATATTTAAAAAGCCATTCATGATAAATCTCTCCTTCATACCCTAATCAGACCGTTTATGCTTCAACTCATCTTTAAGTCTTTGTAAAACTTGTTCTTTTGCATTTTCAATGTCTTTTTCGATCAAACAACCCGCAGCTCTATTATGGCCTCCACCACCAAATTCAAAAGCTATTTTAGAAACATCCTTTGTTTTAGACCTTAATCCAACTTTAGTATTGCCATCTTCGGTCTCTCTAAATAAAATTGCAAATTCCACTGGTTGTAATTTTTTAGCATAATTAATTAGCCCATCAATTTCATTATCGTTTAAATTATATTTACCTAAAAGTTCTCTTTCACATTTTATCCAAGCTATTCGATTATCTGCATCAAGCTTTAAATTATTCAATACTTCTCTAGTAAAATAAAATAAGTTTAAAGACATATTTTCATTAATCTCACGGGCGATTAAGTGAGGTTTCACATCATACTCGACTAACTCCTTAACGACTTCAAAAGTAAATTGTGATACATTCTCGTAATTAAAAGAACCCGTATCAGTAAAAATCCCAGTATATAAATTTTTAGCAATATCTTTAGTTATTGGATTGTCTAATTCTTTAAGGATAGAATAAACTAATTCACAAGTTGAAGACATTGTTTCATCCACTATATTTATATCTGCAAATTCAGTATTAGTTGGATGATGATCAATACTTAATAATTGATAGTATTCAACATCATCCAAAACTCTAGATACTCTATCATATGAGCTAGAATCCACTACTAAAACACCTTCTGCTGAAACATTTTCTAAATATCCGTTAGTATATTCATGTACTCTTTTGGGTTTAGGTAAAAAATCTAACTTACTTGAAATACTTTCAGGATAGATCATAAGGACTTCTTTACCTAATGCCTCAAGAAAGAGGGCTAGGGCATTAGAAGAGCCAAGAGCATCACCATCAGCATTTTCATGGCAAGTAATGACAAAACTTTGATATTCACTGATAAATGATTGAAATTTTTGAATGAAATTATCCTTATCTTTCATCTTTATCTTCATCCTCATTTTCATGTAACTGTTTTAGCAACTTATTAATATGATCACCATGCTCTATTGACTCATCAAATTTAAAAACAAGTTCTGGAACATGCCTTAACCTGATTCGCTTACCAAGTTCAGATCTAACAAAACCTGTTGCTTTTTCTAAAGCGTGTAATGATTCTGCTTGCTTTTCTTTATCATCAAAAATACTCACAAAAACTTTAGCATGTCTTAAATCTCCAGATAATTCTACTGAAGTAACAGTAACAAAACCAACTGATGGGTCTTTAATTTCTCGTTGTAAAATATCACTAATTATCTTTTTAATTTCTCCTTGAATACGTTCTCTTCTTGAACCATTCATTGACCTCACCATCCAAACAAGTTTTTTCTTATTATTCTACAACTTTAGGTTTTAATTCTTCATAGTTATAAGCTTCAAAGATATCTCCTTCTTTTAGATCATTAAACTTCTCTAAAAGTATACCGCATTCATATCCTTGTTGTACTTCTTTAACATCCTCTTTAAATCGCTTTAAGGTTCTTATTTCACCTTCATGAATAACTTTTCCATCTCTAATAACTCGAATATATGAGTCATTTTTAACGTGTCCGTTTGTAACATAACATCCTGCAATAGTTCCTATTCTAGACACCTTAAATAATTGCCTAACTTCAACTTGCCCAAGAACCACTTCTTTATATTCAGGATCTAAAAGTCCTGACATTGCCGCTTTCACATCTTCAATAGCTTCATATATTACTCGATACATACGCATATCTATGTTTTCTTGTTCTGCGGCTTTTTTAGCATTATTTTCTGGTCTAACATTAAAACCAATTATGATTGCATTTGAAGCTACAGCAAGCATGATATCACTTTCAGAGATAGTACCTACTCCAGCGTGTACAACTTTTACTTTTATTCCATATTCGTTGTCATTTAACTTTAATAAGCTTTCTTTTAAAGCTTCAACTGACCCTCGAACATCACCTTTAAGTATAATATTTAACTCTTTGTGTTCGCCCTCTTGCATTTGCTCAAAAAAGTTGTCAAGTGAAACAGCTTGATTCTTTCTTAATTTTTCTTCTCGTTCTTTTTCTTTCTTTTGTTCAGCAATCTGTCGTGCTTGTTTTTCATCTGGTACAACCTGGAATGTATCACCTGCATTTGGTATATCTTCTAAACCTAAGATTTCTACTGGAGTAACAGGAGTGGCTTTATTTATTCGTTTTCCAATATCACTAACCATAGCCCGTACATTTCCAAATGTATTGCCACATAAGACTGCATCCCCGACATTTAAAGAACCATCTTCTACTAAAACTGTAGCTACTGGCCCTCTGCCTTTTTCTAATTTAGCTTCTATTACAGTTCCTTTTCCAGTGTTTTCAGGATATGCTTGTAATTCATTCATTTCAGATACCAAAGTTACCATTTCTAATAGTTCGTCAATTCCATCTTTACTTATCGCACTAACTGGAACACAAATAGTGTCTCCTCCCCATTCTTCGGATACTAGATTATGCTCAGTCAATTCTTGTTTAACTCTATCTGGGTTAGCCTCTGGTTTATCCATTTTGTTTATAGCAACAATTATTGGTACATCAGCAGATTTAGCATGGTTTATTGCTTCTACAGTTTGTGGCATAACACCATCATCTGCAGCTACAACTAATATAGATATATCTGTAACATGAGCTCCACGAGCTCTCATTTCTGTGAAGGCCTCATGACCTGGTGTATCTAAAAATACAATAGTATTATCATTGTAAACAACTCTTGAAGCCCCGATATGCTGAGTTATACCACCAGCTTCTGACTCTAAACTTTTAGTTTCCCTTATGGCATCTAAAATCGAAGTTTTTCCATGGTCCACATGTCCCATGACAGTAACTATTGGTGCCCTTTCAGCAGAGTCACCTTTTGGTTCGTCTTTAAGTATTTCCTCAATTATTTTTTCCTCTTCATTAGAATCTTCTTCGTCTTCTTGTGATTCGTCTCCTATAACAAAATCAAACTCACTAGCTAAATCAGAAAGGATTTGTTCGTTTAGATTTTGATTTATGCTTGCCATTATACCTTTAGAAATCAATTTAGTAATAATAGATGTCGAATCGATTTCTAATTTTTCAGCTAATTCTCCAACTGTAACTGGCGGAACTACAGTAAGTTTTTGTTCAGAATCCTCTTGTTTTTCATCTGTTGGCTCTTTATCTACAAATAGTTCCTTAACCGTTTCTGCTTCTTCTTCAGTTATAGTACTCATATGATTTTTTGCTTCAATATCAAGTTCATTTAAAGTATCAACTAATTCTTTATTATCCACACCTAAATCTTTTGCTAATTGATAAATTCTAACCTTACTCATGTTACAACACCTCCATTTTAATGCCCTCCTCAGTTGATAACAGTTTAAAAGTTAAAAAACTTAATCCTCACCGGTTATCAACTTCGCAATTTTACTTGCGAATCCAACATCCGTGATTCCAACAACACTGATTTCTGTCATACCTAAGCTATTTGCAAGCTCATATTTAGTACTCCAACATACAATAGGTATATTATAATAATTACACTTATTATAAATTGTTTTATATGTCCTGTAACTAGCATCTTTTGTTACTATAACAAAATGACAATGCTGTTTTCTCACTTCTTCAATCACATCTTCACTACCAATGTCAAGTTTTTTTGCTTTTCGTGCTAACCCTAATAATTGATAAATATGTGTATTATTCATCTTCTTTCACATGTTCCCATTGTTCTTTTAACCTTTCTTTATCTTCATCGGTCACATTATATTTTAATGCTTTTTTTAATCGATCTTTTTTCAAAGCTTTATCTAAACAATCCGAGGCGGGACAGATATATGTACCCCGGCCATTTGCTTTCCCTGTATGGTCTAGATCAATATCTCCCACAGGTGTTCTAACAATTCTTATCAATTCTCTTTTTTGTTTCTTATCTTGACATCCTAGACAAGTTCTAACTGGGACCTTTTTCTTTTGAGCCATAACTATCTCCCCCCTCGAAAATCATTCATATCTAATCTGATATATCATTGTCTCTCTCTTCTGCTTGTGATTCACTTAAAATATCAATTTTCCAATTAGTTAATTTAGCAGCTAGTCGTGCATTTTGTCCTTCACGACCAATGGCTAAAGAGAGTTGATGATCGGGTACTATAGCACGTACTTTGTGTTCTTCTTCATCAATCACAGTAACATTAGTCGCCTTTGCCGGACTAAGTGAGTTACTAATAAAAACTGATGGGTCAGAAGACCAAGTTATAACATCAATATTCTCACCATTTAACTCTTCTACAATTGATTGAATTCTACTACCTTTATTTCCGACACAACTACCCACTGGATCTACTTCTTGTTCATTTGAATAAACGGCAACCTTAGAACGATAACCAGCTTCTCGAGCTATTCCTTTTATTTCAACAATCCCATCGTATATTTCAGGTACCTCTAATTCTAGTAACCTTTTAATTAATCCTGGATGAGTTCTAGATAAAATCACCTGTGGCTCTTTAGTCGTTTTTTTAACTTCTACAACATAAGATTTTAACCTATCTCCTTGGTTATATTTATCAGTTGCCATTTGTTCAGGGGGTGGTAAAATAGCTTCTACCTTCCCTAAGTCAACAATCACATTATTTTGTTCAAACCTTTGAACTTTCCCATTTATGATATCATCTTGTTTATGTACAAATTCTTCATAAATAAGTTCTCTTTCAGCTTCTCTTATTCTTTGGATCACTACTTGTTTGGCAGTCTGTGCTGCAATGCGCCCAAAGTTTTTTGGAGTAACTTCTTCGTCTACAACATCATCTAATTGATATTCAGGAGAAATCCTTCTAGCATCCTCTAAACTTATTTCTTCTCTAGGGTCAGTTGCTTCTTCTACAACTTTGCGCTGATTAAAAACCTTTACATCTCCTGTTTCTCTTTCCATAATTACTTTAACATTTTTATCTGAATCGAAGTTACGCTTATAAGCTGAAATTAAAGCAGCTTCTATTGCTTCAAATAATATGTCTTTGTCCACACCTTTATTTTGCTCAATTTCTTCTATGGCTTCAATGAATTCACGATTCAAATTTTCGCCCTCCCCTCATTTAAAAATCTAATAGTAGATTCGCTTTCGCAATCTTTTCTAATGGGATTTTTACCTCCCCATCATTGTAAGTATCAACAATTACGTCATCTCCATCTAAGCCTATTAATTTGCCTTTAAAGTTTTTACGTCCATCTAACTTCATATAAGTTTTCACTTGAATACTCTTCCCTGCAAAGTAAATAAAATCCTTCTTCTTTCTTAATGGACGTTCAGCTCCTGGTGATGAAACTTCTAAAACATAACTATGTGGTATCGGATCATGTTCATCTAACAATTCGTCTAGACTGTTACTAACAGTCTCACAATCATCTAGAGTAATTCCACCTTCTGTATCTATGTAGACTCGTAAAACAGCTCTTTGGTTCTCAGTAGTTAACTCAACATCAACTAATTCATACCCAAGCTCATTTACAGCTGGTTCAATTAAACTTTCAAGTTTATCACCTGAGACCATTTTTCTCCCTCCTAAAATTTATACATAACAGGAAAGAGTGGGTAACACCCCACTCTTTCTGGTTTGAGTTAAACTTTTGTCTTTAAATATTTTATCACAATATCAACACTAGTGCAACTTAGAATAGGGTTAACTGATCTGTTTCAGGAAGATCAACAAGACACCCATGATTTCTTAACACCTCAAGTACTGACTTTGACACTTTCCCTCGTTTACGTAAATCCTCTACTGAAGTGAATTCTCTTTCTTCTCTAGCTTTAACAATCTGTTTAGCAACTGATAATCCGAGTCCAGCTAATGTAACTAGAGGTGGTCTTAAATTACCTTTTTCATCTAATTTAAACTTCTTACTATCGGATTCATATATACAAACAGGTAAAACTTTAACGCCTCTATGAAACATTTCACGAGCAACTTCTAGTACTACTAATTCGGATTTTTCTTTTGGTGGTGCTGAAACTCCTTTTTCATTAATGCTCTCTATCTTATTATTAACAACTTCAAGGCCTTTTACTATCAAATCTGCATTAAAATCATCTGTTTTGACAGAAAAGAAAGTTGCATAAAAAGCAGAGGGATAAAAAACTTTATAGTAAGCAATTCTAAATGACATCATTGTATATGCTACAGCATGCGCTTTTGGAAAAAGATATTTAATTTTCAAACATGATTCTAAATACCACTCTGGTACTTCTGCATCCTTCATCTTTTGTTTTAGTTCATCTGATAATCCTTTACCTTTTCTTACTTTTTCCATGATAGTAAAAGCATCTTTTCTGTCTACACCTTTATACATTAGATAGACCATTATATCATCACGTGTTGAAATAACATCACTCAATTCAGCAGTACCTTCAGCTATCATATCTTGAGCATTATTCAACCAAACATCAGTTCCGTGACTTAGTCCAGATATTCTAACTAATTCAGAAAAAGTTGCAGGCTTTGTATCCTCTAACATCTGCCTAACAAATCTTGTCCCAAATTCTGGTATACCTAATGTCCCCACCTGACAATCAATATCATCTTCACTTACCCCTAGTGGTTTCGCTGATGAGAAAATCTTTACAGTATCAGGGTCATCTAAAGAAATCTCTAGAGGATCAACTCCTGTCATACTCTCTAGCATATGAATTATTGTGGGAACATCATGGCCTAAAATATCTAGTTTTAGTAATCTATCACTAATAGCATTATAATCAAAATGAGTAGTTCGAACCTCTGTATTTGTATCATCAGCAGGTCTTTGAACAGGACAAAATTCATGGATGTCTCTATCACTTGGTACTATCATTAAACCACCTGGATGCTGACCTGTTGTTCTTTTTACACCAGTGCAACCAGAAACTAGTCTATTAACTTCTGCTTGTCTATAATGTAAATCATTATCACTTAGATAGCCTTTTACAAAACCATAAGCAGTTTTATCGGCGATAGTACCTATCGTTCCAGCTTTAAAAACACAGTCGCTTCCAAATAGTTCTTCTGTATATTCATGAGCTATTGGTTGGTATTCCCCTGAAAAGTTCAAATCAATATCAGGAACTTTTTCGCCATGAAAACCCATAAAAACTGCGAACGGAATATCATGTCCATCTTTTTCAAGATTGGTGCCACATTCAGAGCAATTTTGATCGGGAAGATCAACCCCAGAACCTGCTGAACCATCTTGGATAAATTTATTATATTTACAAGAAGGACAACGATAATGTGGTGGTAAGGGGTTAACCTCTGTTATATCTGTCATTGTTGCGACTAATGAAGATCCAACAGATCCCCGCGAACCAACCAAATAACCATCGTCAAGAGATTTTTTTACAAGTTTATGACTAATTAGGTAAATTACTGCATATCCTTGATCAACAATACTTTTCAATTCAGATTCTAATCTAGACTCCACTATTTCTGGTAATTCTTCTCCGTAAAGCTTTCTTGCCTTTTCATATGCCATATTTGTAATCTGCTCTTCAGATCCTGGAATATTCGGTGTAAACAGATCTTGAGGGACTGGAACTAATTTTTCTTCAACTTGTGCTTCTACATGATTTGGATTATCTATAACGGCTTTTCTAGCATCTTCTTCTAAATACTCAAATTCTTGCAACATTTCTTCAGTTGTTTTCATGTATAATGGTGGCTGAGTTAGATCATCGAACCCTTGACCTGCCATAAGTATTTTACGATAATTTTTATCCCAGGGATGTAAAAAATGAACATCCCCAGTAGCACAAAAAGGTTTATCTAGTTCTTTGGCTATTTCTACAACTTGTTTCATTAAATTCTCTAAATCTTCTTCACATGAAAAAGTTTCGTTTCTAATTAAAAATTCATTGTTTCCTTTAGGCTGGATTTCTAGATAATCATAAAAACTAGCTATATCTTTTACCTCTGACTCAGATTTCCCTGTTAATATTGCCTGTATTACTTCTCCACGCTCACAGGCCGATCCAATAATTAAGTTATCTCTTACTTCTTCTAAATATTTTTTTGGGATTCTTGGTTGTCTATAGAAAAACTCTAAATGTGATTTTGTTATAAGCCTATAAAGATCCTGTAATCCCTGATAATTTTTCACTAAAATAATACAATGATATGATTTACCCTTGTAGTTTTCTTCGTCATCAACTAAATATGCCTCTACACCATATAAAACTTTTATATCCCTATCTTTTGCAGCTTCAAAAGCTTCTGGAAAAGATTGAACAACACCATGGTCTGTTATTGCAATTGCTTTATGTCCCCATTCATATGCTAGATCTACTAATTCAGAAGCTGAACAGGTAGCATCTAAAGTACTCATACGAGTGTGACTGTGCAATTCTATTCGTTTCTCTTCACAATCATCTCCTCTTACTAACGGGTCAGATGAAAGTGAGATGTCATTTGCAAAAACTGTTAACTCCTGAGTGAAATTATCAGTCTTTACAGGTCCCCTAATTTTCACCCATTTTCCTTTCTCTAACAAATCCGGTGTAGTCTGGTCTTCATTTAGAAACACTTTAATACCTATTGAATCGGTATAATCAGTTATATTAAAAATTACAAGAGTTCTACCACTTCTTAATTCTCTACATTGAAGATCAAAAACCTTCCCTCGTAATGTTATAGACTTTTCTTCATCGTCAACTTCTTCAATTTGACTTTCTTCAGTTTTAATTTCTTTTCCTAATATAACTTGTCCTACTTTAGGCTTATGGGAAGCTTTAGCAGTATCATTGTAATCATTAATATCAGTTATATACTTAATATTTTCATTGTCTTGTTTTTCGTTTTCCTCTTTTATATTTAAATCATTCAATTGAATTGTAACTTTATTACTGTAACCAATTGCAAAGTAATCTTTTACTAACTTTTGAAAATCTTTCTTCCTAGCAATTTCCATATTAGTTTTATTCCTAAAATTAATATTAACAATATCTTCATCACTTGAAAAATCTATATCATGTATACAACTATAAGCTGAAGGATAATACTTCGAAAGATAATTCTCTAATAATGGCTTATTTAAGTTGAAAAATTCATCAAAGCTCTGTTGTTTTGTAACAAAAATAAAAGAGACTTCTTTTAGAGAGTTAATACTTTCTAAAAGTGTCTCATGAAGTTTAGATAAAAAATCTTGAGTGATTTTTTCATTAGGATTTATTAATAATACCCATCTATTTTTAGGGGGATCTACAATGCATTTAACAACATATTCCTTTAAAATATTTGGTATTAGCTGTTCAGCTGCCATTTACCTCTCCCCTTCTAAATAACTCTAATTTTTAGCAAAATATTTTACTATTTCCCAGTACATCTTCATACGTGCAGCAAATCCTCGAAATACTCCAAGCTTTTCTTCCTTCATTACATGGCTCACATCATTTAAAATTACTTCTTTAACGCGAATATTATTTTCCTCTATATGACGATTTAAGGCAACTTCAACACCAAATCGCGACATATCTAAATCAGATATGTCTGACAATACTTTCCTATTTACAGCTCTTTGCCCAGAGAGATATGGGGCAACTTTTTGAGCTAAATCTGTAGCTATACGTCCTTTTTCAAATATACCAACGGTCATATCTGCTTCATCTTCTAGTACAGGAATTAATAGATCACTTATATGATCAGGGGTTAATCCTATTAAATCAGCATCTAAAAATACAATTATATTAGAAGTTATTTGATCAAGGCCTGCTTTCATCGCTCCACCCTTACCTACATTGTGTTTAAGTTCAACAACTTGAGCATTAAATTGCTTTGAGACTTCTACTGTATTATCAGTAGAACCATCACTTACAACAACGGTTTGACCAATTAAATCTGATTCATTTAATGCTGATAAGACATTGCCAATTGTACCTTCTTCGTTATAAGCAGGTATAATAGCTACAATCTCACTCACAACTAAAACCCCCACGTCGACACATATTTAAAACAATTATTTTAGTTGAGCAGCTTGCTCAATTTCAGTCATCAAAATATCCATAAGTTCGTCTCTTGGTACTTTCTTAACTATTTTTCCTTTTTTAAAAAGAACACCATAATCTTTAGCTCCGGCTACACCCAAATCCGCTTCTTTAGCTTCACCAGGCCCATTTACAGCACATCCCATAACTGCAACTTTAATTGGTACTTGATAATTACTTAAAAGCTTTTCAACTTCTAAAGCTAATTGTTCTACATCGATATCTGTCCTACCGCAAGTAGGACAAGAAATAATTTCTACTCCCTTAGATAAACCTAAAGAAGATAATAGAGTTTTAGCAACTTCTACCTCATCAACTGGTGAGCCTGACAATGACACCCTGATAGTATCACCAATACCTTGGGCTAATAAACTTCCAATGCCTGCAGCGCTTTTAATAGTCCCCTGTTTAATAGTTCCAGCTTCAGTTATTCCTAAATGCAATGGATTTGACAGACGCTTTGCAAACTCTTGGTTGGCTCTAATTGTTGTCATAACATCTGAAGCTTTAATTGAAACTATAACATTATGAAAGTTCATTTTTGATAACATCATCACATTATTAACTGCACTCTCAACAAGAGCCATATGGGTAGGGCCACCATATTTATCTAAAAGACTCTTTTCTAAAGATCCTGAATTAATACCAATCCTAATGGGGACTTTGAATTCTTTAGCAACCGAAACAATATCAGATACTTTGTCAACTGAACCTATATTGCCAGGGTTAATTCTAATTTTAGATACACCAGACTTAATAGCATCAATAGCCAATTGATAGTTGAAATGGATATCTGCGACGAGGGGTACCGGAGATTTTGCAACTAATAAAGGTAAAGTTTGAATTGCTTGTTTATCAGGCACTGCAACTCGTACTACTTGACATCCTGCATTATAAAGTTCATTTATTTGTGCAAGAGTATTTTCTAGTTCATGAGTCCTAGTGTTAGTCATCGATTGTATAATAATTGGATTATTACCACCGATTTCTAAGTTTGATACATGTATAGGAAAAGTACGGTGTCTATTACCAGTCATATTTAATTTCCTCCCCTGAATCAAAATACATCTAACCGTAATAGATCATTATATAAAATGACAAACATCAATAAAAGTAAGAACGCAAATCCAATAAAATGGGCAAAATTTTCTTTATTGGGATCAATTGGTTTTCCTCTTACTAGTTCAATAACTGTAAATATAATACGACTTCCATCTAGTGCTGGGATAGGCAGTAAATTCAATACACCAAGGTTTATACTTAAAAAAGCAGTAAAAGGAAATAAATTAACAAATCCCGTCTCAGCAACTTCTCCAACCATATGAACTATTCCAACAGGTCCTGCTACATCAGGTTCTACCTGACCTGTTATCATTTGATATAGTCCTACAAACAGCATTTGTATAAAAAACACAGTCTGTTCAAACCCATGGGCTATAGCTTGTGGAAATGAAGCTGGTTGCAAATTAGTTACTCCAATTACACCTCTACCAGTTTCAGGCTCCTCTTCTGGTACAACACTAACCTCTAAAGGCTCACCATCCCTTATGATAGTTAACTCTAACTCATCACCGGGATTTTCATTAATTATAGATACCAGTTGTTCCCATTCAGTTATTTCAGTGTCATTAATTTCAACAATCTCATCACCTTGTTGTAGGCCAGCCTCTTCTGCAGCGCCGCCTTCTACTATTTCACCTATTTGATTAGGGTCTTCTCCGGGTATACCAACCATCCCGTGCAAAATAGATAGAAGTATAAAAGCTAATACAAAATTCATTATAGAACCAGCTGCTAATATACCAATTCTTTGTAAAGGTGAAGCCTTAAGAAAACTACCTGGTTCATCAGCTTCATCTGGGTCTTCACCTCTCATACGAACAAATCCTCCTAAAGGTACAACACGAAGAGAATAGTTAGTTTCACCTTTTTGGAAACTTACCAGTTTAGGACCAAACCCTAAAGCAAAATCCATCACTGATACTCCACTTAATTTTGCAAAAACAAAATGTCCAAGTTCATGGATGAATATTAATACTCCAAAAATTATAATTGAATATACAGCTGTTGTCATCATCATTCACCCTTTTTCCAGTATTTTATGGAATTAAGGCATTCCTCTCTTGCCCATCGGTCAGCCTCAATTAAGTTTTCAACCGAGGGGTTATCTATAACTTGATGTTTATTCATTACAAGCTTTATATAGTCGGGAATATCTAAAAAAGTAATATTCTCATTTAAAAATTCACTTACTGCTATTTCATTTGCGGCATTTAAGACACATGGCAAAGTGCCACCTGTTTTACCAGCCTCATAAGCTAACTTTAGTAGAGGGAAAGCATCATTATCTGGTTGAGTAAAACTTAAATCATGCTTTGTAAGATCGATTGATGATAGTTTATTTGGAAAACGTGAAGGATAACTTAAAGCGTATTGTATAGGTACCTTCATGTCCGGTAATCCAAGTTCTGCCTTTATAGCACCATCGACATATTCCACTAATGAATGAACTATTGATTGTGGATGTATTACAACATCAATATTATCATAATCAACTCCAAATAACCAGTGAGCTTCTATAACTTCTAACCCCTTATTCATAAGCGTAGCTGAATCAATACTGATTTTTTTACCCATATCCCAATTAGGATGTTTTAATGCATCTTTTGGCTTGATTTCAGTTAATTGATCTCTAGTCTTACCAAGAAACGGTCCTCCAGAAGCTGTCAAGATTAAACGTTCTATGTTTCTAGATTCTTCTCCTATTAATGACTGGAAAATGGCTGAGTGTTCGCTATCAATAGGTAGTAGTTTAACATTATTTTTCTCGACCTCATCAATTACTATATTACCAGCAGCAACTAAGGTCTCCTTATTAGCTAATGCGATATCTTTACCACTTTTAATTGCCGAAATAGTTGGAACAACACCACTAAAACCAACTACAGAAACGACAGCTACATCAATTTCTGATAATGTAGCAGCTTTAATTAACCCTTGTTTTCCAGAAGCTACTTCAATATTTTTTAAACTTGAATTATATAGACTATTCTTAAGATCCTCTTCTAAAGTCTGGTCACCTACAACTAATAATTCTGGTTGAAATTTACTAGCTTGTTTAACAAGTAAATCTATATTTTTATTAGTTGTTAAAGCTAATACTTCGAATCTATCACTCTGTTCTTCTATTATATCTAATGTTTGAGTTCCAATAGAACCAGTAGACCCTAAAATACTAATCCTTTTTGTCATACATTCCAGCCTCCATTTATAACACTTTTATTTTAAAGTAAATTTATTAATCTTAAGATAAAAAAATAAAATGGAACCGCAAAGAAAAAGCTATCAAACCTATCTAATATACCACCATGGCCTGGTAGTATATTACCAGAATCTTTTATTTGAGCAATTCGTTTAAATGAAGACTCAAAAAGATCACCAATTTGTGCTAAAACAGATATTAAAACACCTATGATCAGTGATGTTAAGATATTCACTCCAATAAGATTAAAAAAGATTAGTGAAAAAATAGCTGCTATCAAAATACCTCCAAAAGCGCCCTCTACAGATTTTTTAGGGCTGATATGCGGTACTAACTTATTTTTCCCAAACTTCAACCCAATAAAGTATGCACCAGAATCCGTCCCCCAAATAATTAGGAGTAAATATACTATCGCAAAAAAGCCACCATCCATGGTTCTTATCGCAAGAGTAAAACCAAAAATCCATGACAAATATATTATTGCAGTGATAGTGCCACCAAAAGTATTAAAATTATTTTGAGGATATGTAAAAAGTATATATATAGACAAACTTAACACAATCAATGAAATAATAAACAAAATCGCAATCCAATTAACAAAATGAAACCCTACTAACAAAAAAATCAAACCAGGTACAGCAATTGATTTGAGCACCGGATACTGTATTCTATAACTTATATCAGATATCTCAAATAAACCTAAAACACCAAAAATCATTGCTGTTATCAGTAACGGTAAATCACCATAGTGTATCAGAAATAAGCCAATTGGAATCCCTATAACTGCAGTAATTATTCTACTAAGCACATCAGATCCTCCTACTTTTCAACTTTACCGAACCTTCTTTTTCTATTTTGATAGTCTAATACTGCTTGTAATAAGCTTTCTTTTTGAAAGTCCGGCCATAATACATCATCAAACCAGAATTCACTATAAGCTAACTCCCAAAGCAAAAAGTTACTTATACGTAATTCCCCACTGGTACGCACAAGTAGATCTGGATCCGGAATATGAGGTGAGTATAAATAATTTGAAAAAAACTCTTCTGTTATATCAGAAACATCTATCTCTTTATCTGCAACTTTTTTTGCTAATTTTCTACAGGTATCAATTATTTCTTTTCTTCCACCATAATTCAAAGCAAAATTCATGTTTAAGGATGTATTATTTCTAGTTTCTTCAATCCCATTTTCTACTACCTCACGAGTTTTAGAGGGTAAAGAATGAAGGTCACCCATGACAGTTATCTTTATGTTATTTTTTTTTAAATTATTCAGCTCTCTTTTGAGATATTCTTGTGGTAAAGACATTAGAAAATCAACTTCACTCTTTGGTCTTTTCCAATTTTCTGTTGAAAAAGCAAATAAAGTTAGATATTGAACCCCTAGTTCTTGACAAATTTCAGATACTCTTTTAATTGCTTCTACTCCCTGCCTATGTCCTGCTACTCTCGGTAACCCTTTAGCCTTTGCCCATCTACCATTTCCATCCATAATAATAGCAATGTGCTTAGGGACTTTACTATAATCTATTTTTTCTAAATATTTCTTGATATTCACTATTCCCACCTCTGTACGGAAACAGACGCCCCCTCAATTATGAGGGGGCGTCTGTATATTTTAATTATTCTTCTACGATTGCGTCAGTAGGACATTCATCAACACATGAACCACACTCAGTGCAATCATTGTTAATAGTGAAGATATCTTCACCCTCCTCAATGGCATCTACTGGACATGCATCTAAACAAGATCCACAAGCGATGCACTCTTCAGTTATTTTAAAAGCCATTTTTCCCACCTCCTTTCCTCTCCCTTTATATGAATAATTATAATTAATTATCCTCTAGAACAGTTGTTAATAGAACAGCTTCATTATTTATACCAACATTTACTACTCTTAGCAAATCTTGATCAAGTTGATTGTTAGTATTATTTGGCTTCTTTTTAGGAGAAGACAACTTCTCAATCTGATAATTATAATTTTGTTCTGTCATCAAATTAATAGCTTTTTTTAAAGGTAAGCCCACTAATTGAAACTTAAGCTCGTTATACTCACTCATTAAAATGAAGTGATCTCTTCTTCCTTAGCTTTTAAAGCTTCATCAATCTTTTTTATATAATTATCAGTTATTTCTTGTATTTTTTCTTGGCCTCTTTTGCTATCATCCTCAGAAATTTCTTTCTCTTTTTCTAATTGCTTTAATTCATCATTAGATTCTCTTCTTATGTTACGGACTGCTACTTTAGAATCCTCACCTTTTTGTTTAACTAATTTAACTAACTCTTTACGTCTCTCTTCTGTTAATTGAGGAATAGAAAGTCGTACTTTTTCGCCGTCATTATTAGGGGTTAATCCCAAGTCACTCATTTGAATTGCTTTTTCAATATCTTGTATAGCACTTTTATCATAGGGTTGAATAACTAATAATCTTGGCTCTGGAGCAGAAATGTTAGCTAGCTGATTAAGTGGTGTAGCCATACCGTAATAATCTACCATTATTCCTTCAAGCAAGCTTGGATTTGCCCGACCTGCACGCAACGATGTCAATTCTTGCTTTAAGGAAGATAGCGCTTTTTCCATTTTCTTTTCTGTTTCTTTAAATATAGAGTCCAAAAAATCCCCTCCTAGTCAATATAAGTTCCGATTTTTTCTCCCATTATCGCTTTTTTGATATTACCCTCTTGCGATAATCCAAAAACAATAATAGGAATTGAATTATCCATACATAAACTTGCTGCAGTAGAATCCATAACACCTAAACTATTATTAAGTATGTCCAAATAATTTAAATGATCATATCTTGTAGCATTTTCGTTTTTTAGAGGATCTGAATCATAAACAGCATCTACTTTTCCTTTTGCAAGTAAAATAACTGATGCTTCAATCTCTGCAGCTCGTAAGGCAGCCGTAGTATCAGTAGAGAAAAAGGGATTGCCAGTACCGCCAGAAAAAATTACTACCCGACCCTTTTCTAAATGTCTTATCGCTCTTCTTCGTATATATGGTTCAGCAACTTGTTGCATTTCAATAGCTGTTTGTACCCTAGTGTCTACTTCATACTTTTCTAACATATCTTGTAGAGCTAATGCGTTCATAACAGTAGCTAACATCCCCATGTAATCAGCTGAAGCTCTATCCATGCCTTGGTTACTTGCAACAGCACCTCGCCAAATATTGCCTCCCCCAACTACAATACTAACTTGAGCACCTAGATCAACTATTTCTTTAATTTGGTGTGAAATAGAATCAATTATATTTGTGTCTATTCCGTAGCCAACATCACCAGCTAAAGCCTCTCCGCTGAGTTTTAGTACGACACGTTTCAACTTTGGTCTCTCGGTCATTTCTTAACCCCCTAATTCTCTAACTATGTTCTACAGTAATTACAAAATTCCTTTTAATAATCTAAAAAATTTCACAAAAGGGAACACCGATTAGTGTTCCCTGAATTCTTCCTTTATCACTACTTCATCATTTTTTCTACTTCTTCAGCAAAATTTTCCTCTTTTTTCTCAATGCCTTCTCCCATTTCATATCTTACAAATCGTCTGATTGAAATATTTTCTCCAATTTTAGCTATTTTTTCTTTCTTAACTTCCCCTACTGACTTATCTGGATCTTTAACAAAAGGTTGATCTAATAGACAAATTTCTTCAAAATATTTGTCTAAACGCCCTTCAACCATTTTGTCAACAATATGTTCAGGTTTTCCTTCATTTAAAGCTTCTTGTTTAAGTCTTTCTTTTTCTGCTTCGACTTCCTTCTCTGGAACCTCATCACGTGATACGTACTTAGGATCAGAAGCTGCCACATGCATAGCTATATCTTTAGCAAATGCTTTAAATTCATCATTATTGGCAACAAAGTCAGTCTCACAATTTACTTCTAATATAACTCCAATTTTTCCGCCTAAATGTATGTAAGATTCAACTCTTCCTTCAGCAGCGATACGGTCAGCTTTCTTTGCCGCCTTAGATATTCCTTTCTCTTTTAAGTATTCCATTGCTTTATCCATATCTCCATCGGTTTCTGTAAGAGCTTTCTTACAATCCATCATTCCTGCACCAGTTTTTTCTCTAAGCTCTTTTACTTGAGCTGCTTTTACCATAATTTCATCCTCCCTTACCGATATTTTCGTACACATTTATTTTTATTGATAAGTTGAAGCTGTCAGTAATACTAACAGCTTCAACAATTTTATTCAGCTAACTGAACTCCTTGTTTTCCTTCTAAAACAGCGTCTGCCATTTTTTCAGTGATTAATTTTACAGCTCTGATAGCATCATCGTTACCAGGGATTACATAATCAACTTCATCTGGGTCACAATTAGTATCTACAATGGCAACAATAGGTATACCAAGATTCTTTGCTTCAGCTACAGCGATTTTTTCTTTCTTCGGATCAATCACAAATAAAGCCCCTGGTAAATCTTTCATGTTTCTTATTCCGCCTAAAAACTTCTCTAATCTTTCGTGTTCTTTTTTAAGGTTCTGCACTTCTTTTTTAGGTAGAACTTCAAAAGTTCCGTCTTCTTCCATTTTTTCAATTTGATGTAACCTTGCTAACCTTTTACTAATAGTTTGGAAATTTGTCAACATTCCACCAAGCCATCTTTGGTTTACAAAGTACATTTCAGATCTTTCTGCTTCTTTAGCAACTGCATCCTGTGCTTGCTTTTTAGTACCTACAAACATAATTTTTTCTCCATTAGCAGCTAAATCTTTAATGAACTCATACGCTTCATTTAATTTCTTGACTGTTTTTTGTAGGTCTACAATGTAAATACCATTTCTTTCTGTGAAAATGTAACGATCCATCTTAGGATTCCATCTTCTTGTTTGGTGTCCAAAATGGACTCCTGCCTCTAATAATTGTTTCATACTTACTACGCTCAAAATATACACCTCCTGTTGGTTTTCCCTCCGCTTTCGTCTCATCCTTTCAGAACTGTCTTTATGACAAGCACCACCAAAAGGATCCGAAAGCGTGTGTTTTTACACCACACGTAGTATACCACAATCATAGTTTGGTTTCAATCAGAAAATAAAAAATGGCCCTAAATTTATGGGCCAGAAGTCAATTTATCAATTAACAATTCTTTATCAGGATTTTCTGGGAGTTCATAGACTCCTGGTCGTAAGCTTGTAACTTTACCCTCAGACAGTAAAGTATTAACAAATTTCTTTGCATCAGAAATTATCTCATGTTCCTCTAATAAGAGAGAAATTTCATCTGCTGTAAGACCCCTAGGTATTTCTATTTTAAATGTCTGATCACTACTTTCATAACAATTATCAATATCATCATATCCTTCTACATCATTGTTAGTTTGTTCATTAGCAAATAATTGTTGTACTTCCTTAGATGTCTCATTTAATGCAACTTCTCTTTCAAACAATTGATTATCTACATCTACATTGAAATTTGGCTGGACAATAATAAAAGTTAACGAAGATAACATGAAACCTATTCCAATACCTAGAGTTATTTTAGGATCTATTTTGAACATAATTGTCACCACTTTGTTTATAAAGATTAATAATCAATTGAACTTCGCCTTTTCCTTTTTGTGCCCTACGTGCTATTTCCGTAAAATCATGCCCGTCATTGTACATATCTACAATGTATTGGTGTTTCTCTAAATACTTAGGTATAAATTCTACTGTAGAAGAATTGGTTTGTAATTCTTTGTTAGATTTTTTAGATTTATTTTTATTGATAGCTTCTCCTGGAGTGTAAAGATTTAAAGTCTTATAAAAATCTTTTTTACTAAACTCATTCGAACCTAATTGTAGATCTGAAGCTACTTTAAGCAAATCGTGGTCTTTTTGAACTAAATTGTTTAACTCAGAAATTCTGTTGTCAGCCCGTCCTAATAATCCCTCAAGTTCCACTTCTTTTGAACTGATTTTTTCTATTAATTTGTCAGTACTTGACTCTAACTCATCTAAAACCTCAGATGCTAAAAAATGTGTCTTTTCTTGTTTATTATTTATTTTTTTTGTAGAGTTAACTTTCGAAAGGCTAAATAAAGATATGATAAAAATAATAAATCCAACTAACAATGTAATAATGTATAATAACATATTAATTCACCTCATCTACCTTTATAAGGTAATATCAACAAACCTACCACTATCATGTCTATTTCGCTTATTATCCTTAAGTTGTTTAGTTTCTTTTTTTAACGAATCATCACTTTTCGTTCTAATATCATCATTTGTTTCTAAAGTCTCTGTAACTACTTTTGTATTATTATCCTTTTCTTTTAAAAAAGAAAATTTCATTGAGTGATAGTGCCACACAGATATCTGTTGATCTAAAAAGTTAATTTTAGATACTTCTGGCATCTTGCTATAAATTATTTTTAGCTCCCCAGGGAAAAGTGACATAATTTCACCTCTTTACTTAACAGGACCTGAAGTAATCTCCCCTTCTTCAGATAATTTGTAACAGATCGCACGCTGTTCATCTTTAATATTGGTACTAATTTCACCAATTACTATTTTAACCCCTGGGTGAATTGTTTTTAGAACTTTAACTACACCTTTTTTACTCTCTTTAACTAAATCTGTTAATGCATCATTTTCATTATTTAAACTTTCTTGAGCTGTTATTAGGTGAGATCTAGTTCTTTGTAATCTAATTAACATATTCTCTTTTTCTTGTGGCAATTGGCCTAACTTTTGTTTAGTTTTTTGCAAAATTGCTATGGCTTTATCAGTTTTTTCTATATTATCTTTTGTATTTTTAAGGTCCTCATATATCTTCGCTTTCTTTTCTCGCGTTTTTGGATCTAAACCAACTTCTATTTCTGTATTAGTTGCAAAGTTAGATCCCATTATCTTGCTAATTACTTCTTCATTAGCAGATATTTCTCCTCCTACTATTAGACCTTTTCTTCCTTCAAATGCATAAATACTATTACCTTTTACATGGCTATGTAAAATCCCTTCTACTACTCTAACATCTCCACCTGCTTCAACAGTTGCATTTTCGATAAACTTACAAGTGACTGAACCTTCAGCTTTAATTTTCCCTTTATTCCTACCCTGCATTCCACCTTTTATGTCAACATTTCCTCCTGCTTCTATGTAACAACTATCAATACTTTCTTTAATTAGGATATCTCCTGCAGCTTTTACTTCCAAACCACTTGTTACTTGTCCTTTTACTATTACATTACCAACAAAATCTATATTTCCTGTAGAAACACCAACATCACCACTCACCTCATAAACAGGAAATACATTAATAAGTCCATCAGCATTCATACTCACCTGGCCATCGATCTCAGCTTGTAAACTCATTTCATCTTCACTTAAAACAGTATGTTTACCTGCTTTTATTCTTTTATCTTTTCCTTGTTTAGGTGGTAGAGTCTTATTAAAAATATCTTTACCTGGTGTTCCTTCACTTGGTGGTTCTTTAGTAGCTAGAACATCTCCAGATTTTACATTTATAATATTATCTATATTATAATAATCAACACTACCGTCTTCCTTCAATACAGGTTTTCTTTCTTTTTTTTCAAAGTGAATTTGTATTTTTGCATCTTCACCATCTACGGGTTCTTTGCCTTGAGCTATGACCTTATACTCACTATATGTACCATTCTCTACATAACGGTTTATAGCTTCAAAGTCTACATTGTAGGTGATATTACGCTTATTCAATTCTTGGTAAATTTCGTCTCTAGAAATTTTTTTCCCTCTACCTTGTGGAAGCGCTACATTTAAAAGTGCTTTCATATTTTGATCTTTTACTTCTAAATCAAAACTACCATCGATTATATGCTCTGAAACATATTCCAACACATTTTCTTTAACTCCATCAGCACGACGAACGATTTCTTTTAATTCCGGTTCACTTGTAATTTCATATCCTTGAGATTCAAGGTACTCCTTAACTTCCTTCCAAGTAATATATTTACCTCGATTTTCTGGAGGATAAACCGATAAATAAATCCCTTCGTTTTCTTCATAAAGTTTAAAATATCCACCAATACTGGTATCAATTTCTAAATTGGTGTTAACAACATTTGTAACTTCTATAGCATGGCATTGTGAGCCAATTCCAAAAAACCCTTTCTTCTCTTTTCCTAAATCATTATACTCTAAAGAATCTATATCACATTTTAATGATTCAGCTGCAATGGAGAGTGCTTCTTTTAAGTCTTTCCCTTTAAATTTTTTGGGTAGTTCTCTCATTTAACCACTCCAAACTTTTTAAATATCCCACTTCTTATTGGTTAATTTCCCACGAAGCCTCATAATACCTTTTGAATGTAATTGACTTATACGTGACTCGGAAAGATCCATAACTTGAGATATTTCTTTCAAAGTTAATTCTTCATAATAATATAGTGATAAAACCAATTTTTCTTTTTCAGGTAAAGAATCAATTACTTTACCAAGTTGGTCTCTAATATCTACTTGATTTAAACACTTTTCAGGGTTAGGGCTATTTTCATTAGGATATACATCTTGTATTCTAAGCTGTTTATCTTGGTTAGAAATGAAATCACTAAGATAAGTAGGTACTATCCAGGAAGCTTCTTTCCATAACCTTTCAATCTCTTCAATTGGCTTAGATAGTTGTTCTGATATCTCTTGATTAGTTGGTGCTCGTCCCAATAATTTTTCAAGTTCTTGACATTTATTATATAATGTTCTCACTTCATCTCTAATTCTTCTAGGAACAAAATCGAACTCTCTTAGCCCATCAAGTATTGCACCACGGATTCTAATACGAGCATATGCAGCAAACGGCACACCACGAGTAAGGTCAAATTTATTTATTGAATCTATTAATCCAATCACTCCAAAAGAAATCAAATCATCTCGACTAATCCCTGGTGGCGTACCGTAACTCATTTTATCCACTTGTTTTTTTATGAGGTATGTATAATCTTCGACTAGCTTTTCAAGAATTTTTCGATCGTTTTTTTCTTGATACTTTTCAATTAGGTTATGGTCCACTTTTACACCTCTTTAACCCCTTGATTAACTGTTTTAATTAATAGTCTGCCAGTATTACAATATAGATCTATTGTCCTTCCATAATTCCCACCCACATCTTCAGCTAACAATTCAATATTTAAATCATTCAATATAGTTTTAACAGCTTTGATGTTTCGTTCCCCTATCTTCAAAAGCTCACTACCTCCTGAAAATTTGAACATCTGAGCCCCACCTGCTATTTTAGAAACTAACTTTCTCTTTTTTCCACCTTTCTTTTCTATTTCTTCAATCAAGTCAATTATACCTGTATCAGCATATTTAGCCCTTTTAAAAGTTCTTTTATTAGGACTTTCAGGAAGCATTATATGAACCATTCCTCCAACATTAACTGTTACATCATATAACGTTATTCCTACACATGAACCAAGTCCTGAAGTTCTTATTATGCTATCATTTGTACTGACCCTCATATCTGCAATTCCTACTTTAAGAATCTCCATAGCTAATCCCCAAAGAATTCAAGATTTTTGGAAAAGATTCATTATCAGGTATAAGAAAGAAATGCCCGCGAATTTTATCGCCCTCATAAAGGAATTCAGTACCAATTAATATTACATGTTCACTGATATCCTCATCAACCTGAAATAGAATCACTTCAAGTATTGCTCCAGCCATATCTACTGAAATAGCAGGAATAGAAGGAACAACCTTCAAATTTGTCATATTACCAAGAGCATTTAAATAAGAGCTAGATACAATATTACCAGTTTCCATCAAAGCAGATTGTGCCATTTCATCTAATTGATCTTTTTCATCACTAAATTGTTGGCCCATCAAAATTTCAATTAGTTTTTTCGCATCATCATGTTTAAGTAGTAACATTAAAGAGCCAGGAGCTTCCCCTACGATATTAAGATAAACTCCTGCAACTAATTCTTCTGGCCCTCCAACAACTTCAGGAACTTGGGTAAATGGGAGGATTTTAACTTCTGGTACAGTCATGTTTATTGATCTTCCTAGAAACTCAGAAAGTGCAGTTGTAGCATTACCCGCACCTATATTACCTATTTCTTTTAGAACATCGATATGAATATCCTCTAACTTAGTATCGGACATATTAACTGCACCTCTCACGCATTGATTTTTTTAATTTGATTAACTTCATCTTTGTTCAGTACTTCGGATAACTTAAGTAAAATTAATAGTCTATCATCCATTTTCGCAACTCCATCCAAATATGTACTCTCAACACCACCAATAATTGAAGGAGCTGGTTCTATAGCATCTTCCGGTACTTTAACAACATCAGAAGCAGAGTCAACTATCATACCAACCATTACTTCTTCTATCTTGACAGTAATAATTCTTGTTTCATCAGTTGCTTCTATTTCTGGTAAATTAAGTCGCTTTCTAAGATCAATTATCGGAACAACCATACCACGTAAATTAGTTACACCTTCAACAAAGTCCGGTGCATGAGGTACACGAGTAATATCTAGCATACGCTCTATAGTCTGTACTTGTAAAATTTCTACTCCATATTCTTCATCACCTAAATTAAACACTATAAATTGATGTTCAGTATTTTGTGACACTTTAGCATTCTTTTCTTTAGACAAATTAGACTACCTCCTTTTTAAAATAACATAGAGTTAATATCGATAATAAGCGCAACTTTACCATCACCTAAAATAGTTGCCCCTGTAAAGCCTTTTACATCAGCTAAAAAACTACCTAAAGATTTAATAACAACTTCTTGTTGCCCTATTAATTCATCAACAATAAGCCCAGCTTTTTTATCGCCCTTTCTTACAATAATCGCAAATTTTTCATCACCTTCATGCTTATCGGTTTTATTTGGAACATCTAATACGTCCTGTAAATTAATTAATGGTACTAAGCTATCTCGTAACTTAATTACTTCATGTTCTCTTACCTTTTTAATATCATCTTTTGTTAAGATTGTAGTTTCTTCAATTGATGCTAAAGGTAAGGCATACTGCTCATCACCTACATTAACCATTAAAGCTTGGATGATTGCTAATGTTAAAGGTAATTGCATAGTAAATTTAGATCCCTTATTAACTTCACTGTCAAGCTCTACTCTACCTCCAAGGTTTTCTATTTTACTTTTAACCACATCTAAACCAACTCCACGTCCAGATACTTCTGAAACTTCATCTGCTGTACTAAATCCTGGGGAAAAAAGATAATTAATAACATCCGAGTCAGGTATCTGTGAGCTTTTTTGACTATCTAATAGTCCTTTAGCAATTGCTTTTTCTCTGATCTTATCAGGATTAACCCCTTTACCATCATCACCTACTTCGATTACAACATTATTTTCATTATGGTAAGCTTTGATATAAACAGTTCCCTTATCAGGTTTATCTAACTTTTTACGTGTTTCTGAATCTTCTAATCCATGATCTATAGCATTTCTAATCAAATGCATTAATAAATCACCAATTTCATCTATTAAAGAACGATCAAGTTCAGTTTCTTTACCTTCAATTATTAAATTTACATCTTTATCAAGTGTTCGTGACAGATCTCTAACCATTCTAGGAAATCTATTAAAAACTTGCTCTAAAGGTACCATTCTAACTTTCATTACTACATTTTGGATTTCACTTGTAATTCTACTAAACTGTTCACTTGTTTTTACTAGCTCCGAAGTTTCTTTATTGTGGGCGACCTGTTCTAATCGTGTTTTATTAATAACTAATTCACTAACTAAATTCATGAGCTTGTCTAAACGCTCAATATCAACTCTGACGGTTTTACCTGTTTTAATACTCTGGGAATCTTTTTGTTCAGTTGGTTCGTGATGATTATTTTCTTGGATTTCATCATTATTTTTTTCTTCTTCAGTCTCATGATTCGAATTAACTTCTTTTTCAGAAGAATTTTCAGCTTTTAAATAAGCTACTTCAACATCTTCAATTTCAGATATTTGTGTGATTTCTTCTATCAACTTTTCTTGTGATTCTTTTGTTACAACTACTAGTTCAATTTGATTTTTAAAATCTTCATCTTCAATAGCTTCAACTTCAGGCTGAGATTTAATGATTTCACCATTAGACTCTACTTTTTGAAATACCATAAAAGCTCTTGCACCTTTTAAAAGAACGGATTCATCAAAAGTAACTCTTATATAAAATGGAGTATATCCACCTTCTTTAGCTGAAGTTATTAAATTTGATTCATATTCATTTAAATCTATTTCTTTTGATTTGATTTCTCCTGTAGTTTTGACATTTGAGTTATCGCTTGAAGCAGCTATTTCTACATTGTGTAAGTCTTGTTTGTCATTATTACTTTCTTCATTTCCAACATCATTAAAAGCATGTTCAAGTTTTTCTTGCATACTTGAAAAGTCAAGTTCTATCTGATCTCCCTGTGACAATTTGTTAACAAATTCTTCTAACGCATCAGCACCTTCTAATAACAAGTCTATGATATTAGAGGTGATTTTTTTTTCACCTTGTCTAAAGCTATCTAGTATATTTTCTAATTTATGTGTATAATCTGCTAAAGCTTGATATCCCATAGTTGCAGCCATACCTTTTAATGTATGCGCCGATCTAAAAAGACTATCAAGAGTGACATGATTCTCTGGATTTTGTTCTAAATCAATTAAGTTTTGATTCATCGCCTGTAAATGTTCCCTAGCTTCGTCTATGAAGACATTTAAGTATTGGTTATTATCCATCAATACACCCCCTAATTAAATGAGTAATTTTAGAATTCGTGGAGCTATATCTGGCAAAGGTATGATTTCGTCTACGACCCCTGTATTAATAGCAGCCTTGGGCATTCCGAAAACGATACAACTTGACTCATCCTCAACAATAATGTATGCTCCATTTCTTTTTAATCTTTTCACACCACGAGCACCATCATTTCCCATCCCTGTAAGGATTACTCCAAACAAGTCTACTTTTTGCATTTTTGAAACTGACTCAAATAATGTATCTACACAAGGTCTAAGCCCTTTCACTGGTGGGCTATCATCAATTTTAATTTGCCATCTACTCAAACTAGAATTATCAGTGAAGGCTGTTCTTTCACTAACAGACATATGGTAATCACCAGGAGCTATATATACTCTTCCTCTCATTAAAGGTTCACCATCTTGAGCTTCTTTAACAGTCAGGGATGATAATTTATCAAGCCTTTCACCCATTAGTTTGGTAAAACCAACAGGCATATGTTGAACAACTAAAACACAACCAGGAATATCCTTTGGTAATTTAGGAATAACTTCTTGTAAGGCTCTCGGTCCACCAGTAGATGACCCTATTACTAAAACAAACTCATTACCCCCAACTTTTTTATTAGAAACATCAGTTATAGTATCAAGTTTCTGTTCATTTGCCGTTTTGTAAGTATTTTCTGTTTTGGCATGATAAGCAGCTCTTATTTTATCAGTTAATCCATTTTGGACAGATTTAATATCTAATGATATCGGGCCAGAAGGTTTACTTATAAAGTCAACAGCTCCAAGTTCAAGGGCTTTTAAAGTCTCTTGAGATCCTTTTTGCGTAAAAGAACTAAGCATTATCACAGTAGGTGGCCTTGAAAGAAATTTTATCCTTTTCAAAGTTTCTATTCCATCTAAAATTGGCATTTCAATATCTAGTGTAACAACATCAGGCGCATATTTTTCTATATATTCTAGAGCTTGTTCACCATTCCTAGCTACTTTAACAACCTCTAAATCTTCTTCGTTATGGATCATGTCAGAAATGACTCTTCGCATAAAAGCAGAGTCATCAACTACAAGTACATTAATTATATTATTCTTGCTTTTCATTAGAAAACCTGCCTTTTGATCGTAGTTTCATTTGTTCACTAAAAATAAATCTTACTATTTTGTCTTGTTTATCTTGAGGTAGTGAAAGAAACTCAACACCATAATGATATATTCTCACCTTTGTTGTTTCAATTTTCTTTGTATGTACTATTCTTCCAAAACACGTTATTTCTTCAGTGGATCGTTTAGATCCCTCTTCGATATCTAACTTCAAGTTTAATTCTAAATATGATTCTACTGGTATTATTTCTTCTGTAGCAAGTTTAAGTCCTCCACCACTAATATCTAATGCATGAGCTAATTTAGTTTGGCTTATTTCTTCCTTACAATTATCATCTAGTATTTTAAATTCTACTTCCTGTTTTTTCTCAAGTCTAAAAAATTGACGCCTTTGTATTTTATGTAGCTTTTCAGGCCTTTTAACCTTAAATAATGGGGTCGGTGTTGTTGTTACTTCTAATACCTCTCCTCCAAAATTATAAACAGCTCCTTTATGTGTGATATATATATTAACGTTTTTTCCTTCAAATAAATATATTATTCGCCCTTTCTCTATTGGAGTAGCAAAATAAATAACATCAGAGTTCAAATCCTCGATATGACTTGAATAATCTTTACCATCAATATGTATTTTTGCTGATAAACCAACTTTAAACATATTAATATTCCCCTTTTCTATAAATCAAATTGCATGATTACATATATCTAGACACTAATTTTCTAGCTAAACTTCTGATAGATATACCTGATGGTGTAAATGGTTTAAGTAAAAGTGCAGGCTGTTGTTTTCTTATGCTTTCAGTGATTATCTGATCCTCATGTATGTAACCAAATAAGTTGATTTCACTACCAACAAAGTGTTGTAAAACTTTGTTTATTTTTTTCCATGTAAATTGTGCTTCATTTTCAGTTTCGCATTTATTCACTACTAAATGCAGATCACTTAAGGTTCTTTCATATATCAATGATTTTATAAGTGCATAAGTGTCAGTTATAGCAGTTAGTTCAGGTGTAGTTAGAACTAGTGATATATTACTAAGATTTATTAATTTAAAACCCAATTCACTAACCCCTGCACCTGTGTCTATTATGATGAAATCATAATTTTCTTCTTCACATATATTTTCTATAAAATCAAAATTGATAGTTTCTGTATTTATATGATTTTTTCCACCACATAATAAACTAATTCCAGGTGACACTTCAGTGACAGCTTGTTTCCACTCTATCTCTTTCTTTAATAGATTTTCAAATTGGTTGTTTGCCTTTATTCCAAATAAAATATCCAAATTATATAAACCAAAGTTACCATCAACTAACATCACTTTTTTTCCTAGATCTTTTAGTGCTAGTGCGAGGTTAACAGTAAATGAACTTTTACCTACTCCACCTTTACCGCTTGCAACTGTTACTACGGTCGTTTTAGATATTTTATTATTTTTTTTAACTAATTTTCGTAAATTCTCAGCTTGATCACTCATAATATTCACCTAGTATTTGTTTGATTATCGTATTAGTTTGATACACTTCTAAGTCATCAGGAACATTTTGCCCTGTTGTTATATAAGAACATCCTACCTCATACTCAGATAATAAGTTGATTAAATTTCCCCAATGATCAGTTTCATCAACTTTAGTTAAAATAAAACTACTAAAGTTAATATTACGATACTTTTCAACTATGTTGACAATATCTTTATATCTAGTCCCCATGCTAAGAACTAAATAAAGTTCTTCTGGGTTACAATTTTCTATAAACCCCTTTAGTTCTGTCATTTGCATTTCATTTTTATGGCTTCTACCTGCAGTATCAACCAAAATCACATCTTTATCACTAAATTTATCTAATCCTCTTTGTAATTCTTGCGGAGTTAACACAACTTCAACAGGTAAACCTAAAATATCTCCATAAGTTTTTAACTGCTCAACAGCTGCTATTCGGTAGGTATCAATAGTTATAAGACCTACTTGTAGTTTATCAACTAATGTATATTGAGCAGCTAATTTAGCTACTGTTGTGGTTTTACCAACACCAGTCGGACCGATAAGTGTAATTACTTTGGGTCGTTTTTTGGAGTTTGTCTCAATTAAATCTGATTCCAGTAATGCTCTAAGTTGAGTCTTTAATTGAGCTTTAAACGCACTTGAATCATCCACCTGTTCTTGTGACAATTTGTTCATAGTTTGTTTTATTAACTTTTGAGCTAGCTCTTCTACAATTTCTTGTTCTAGTAATAATTCATAAAATGCATTGGCAACTTTAGGTAGACTTGATTGAAAAGAAGTCATTTTAAATTCAGTCATCATATTACTAATCATATCTTTCGTTTGGCTTAATTCTGTTTTGATTTCATTGATCGATTCATTATCACTAGATTTTTCATCTATCTTGTTTTCATTACTGTTATCTTTTTTTACATTTACTAAACTATTAGTTTCTAAAGGTTTGAAACTATCTTCATTGACTTGTTTTATCGCTCTATTATTTCCTTTTTTGGTGTCAATTTCTTTCTGTCTTTTTTCAATAATTTGTTGTAATTCAAACTGCTTGTCTTTAGAACTCCCTACTTTATCAAAAGAGCGCTCATTCTTTGGTTGCTGTGTATCAAAACCTACAGTAACTTCTAGCATTTTTTTCCCAAAAAAACCAAATATGCCGCCTTTTTTTACTTTTTTTGTTCCTAAGATAATTGCATCATTACCTAAATCATTTTTGATTTGATCAATAGCTTCTTTTTCAGTATTTGCGAAATATTTTTTTACTCTCATTTTATATACTCACCACCCCAACAGATTGAGCTTCAACCTGTGGCTCTAGCTCATGATAGGAAACTACAGTTAAATTTGTAAAAACGCCTTCCGTAAGCCGTTTAAAATACAGCCTTACCATAGGAGATGTTATAACGATCGGATGTATTCCTTGCTCATTTAGTTGTTCATAATAGTTTTGTAATTGTTTTTGAATTTTTTGAGTTATCTGTGGTTCAATTGAAAGATAGTTACCATGATCAGTCTGTTTAATAGATTCCGAAAGTTTTTGCTCAAGTTCAGGACTTAGTGTGATCACTTTTAGAGAATCACCTTGTAGCTCTTTTAATTTATTTGTTATCTCTCTACTTAAATTTTGTCTTACATATTCAGTTAACATATCTGTATCCTTTGTTATTGCTCCATAATCTGTTAGTGTTTCGGCAATTGTTAACAGATTTCTTATCGAAACACCTTCTTTTAATAAGTTAGACAATACATTTCTAACCTCACCTAAACTTAGTACATTATCGACTAGTTCCTCAACTACAGCCGGATAACTCTCTTTTAGGTTTTCAACAAGCTCTTTGACTTCTTGACGTCCTAATAATTCATGAGCGTGCCTTTTTATAATCTCTGTTAGATGAGTTGCAAGAACTGAAGGTGGATCAACTACAGTATACCCACTCATTTCCGTGTGTTCACGCTGGTCCTCATCAATCCACATAGCAGGTAAATTAAATACTGGCTCCTTTGTCTGTGTACCTACAATATCTAAATCTTCTGGTTTCTCATCCCCAGGTATCATTACCAAATAATGATTAGGTAAAACTTCTTCACGAGCTACCTCAACCCCTTTTATTTTAATACAATATTCATTAGATGAAAGCTGGATATTATCTCGTACTCTAATTACTGGGACAACTATACCAAGTTCTAAAGCAACCTGTCTCCTTATCATAGTAACTCGATCAAGTAAATCTCCACCCTGATCAGGATCTGCTAGTGGTAATAAACCATAACCAAATTCAAATTCAATAGGATCTATCTGAAGTAAAGACATTACATTTTCAGGACTTCTATATCCTTCAGCTTCTTCTTCCTTAGCGGCTACTTCTTCCTCTTCAGGAGACGGCACTTTTTCAATCACAGTAGTTTTAATGTGATAAGCTAATATTGCCATTATTAAACCTAATAATAAAAATGGAAGTGGTGGCATTCCTGGTAATATTCCTACCATAGCAAGAACTCCTGCAACTATAAAAAGTACTTTTGGATGAGCTAATATTTGACTTATAACATCTTCACCCAAATTAGAGTCAGATGCAGCACGAGTAACCACAATCCCAGTTGAGGTTGAAATTAATAATGCAGGAATTTGGGTCACCAATCCATCTCCTACTGTAAGGAGAGTGAATGTTTGTAACGATTCTTGAAAGGTTAATCCTTGCTGGGCCATACCAATTACAAAACCACCTAGGACATTTATGACTGTTATAACTATTCCTGCGATTGCATCACCTTTAACAAATTTACTTGCACCATCCATAGCACCATAAAAATCTGCTTCTTGTTCAACTGCTTTACGTCTCTCTCTTGCTTGTTCTTCATTTATTAAGCCTGAGTTAAGATCAGCATCAATTGCCATCTGTTTTCCTGGCATTGCATCTAATGTAAATCTTGCTGTAACTTCAGAAACACGTTCAGCACCTTTTGTTATAACTATAAACTGAATCGCAACCAAAATTAAAAAAATGACAAAGCCTACAAGGGCGTTTCCACCTACAACAAATTCACCAAATTGTTGGATAACTTCCCCTGCATCTGCATTTAATAAAATTAGCCTTGTAGATGAGACATTTAAAGCAAGTCTATATATCGTTATTAATAACAGCAGTGTCGGAAAAATTGAAAACTGTAAAGGCTCTAATGTATACATTGAAACCAATAAAATAGTTAAGGCCAATGTTATATTAACTACTAATAATATATTTAATAATTCCGGTGGCACAGGCAAAATTAGCATCAATACTATTGCTATTACTGCCAGTACAAATATTAAGTCTCCGTGGCGCATAATTATGATCACTCCATACTACGATCTTTTTAAACGATAGACAAAGGCCAATACTTCAGCTACCGCTTTATACAAGTCTTCAGGAATTAATTCTCCTAATTCAACAGAAAAATATAAACTCCTTGCTAATTCCTTGTTTTCAACTACTACAACATCATTATCTTTTGCTATTTCTTTAATTTTACCAGCAATATATCCTTGCCCTTTTGCTGTCACAATAGGTGCCGTGCAATTTTCATCATACTTCAAAGCTACTGCTAAATGTATTGGGTTTGTTATAACAACATCTGCCTCAGGTACTTCGTTCATCATCCTATTTTTAGATATTTCCCGTTGTTTCTCTTTCATTTTAGATTTTACTTGTGGGTCTCCTTCAGTTTGTTTATGCTCATCCTTTACCTGTTGTTTTGTCATCTTAAGGTTTTGTTCATGATCCCACACTTGATAGACATAGTCTAGTATGCTTAACCCAACCAAAGCAAGGCTAACACGAAAGATAAAAGTCCAAGTCAGGGAACCAACTTCTCTAGCTATTTGTATTACAGGCATATTAAAAAAATATGGAAAATGATCCATCTGATTAGTAAACAGAACATACGCAATAAATCCAATTACAACCATTTTAAAAATCGACTTAGCTAGTTCTACTATAGCTCTTTTACTAAAAATCTTTTGAAAGCCCTGAATAGGGTCAAGTTTTTCTAGCTTAGGCTTCAAAGGTTCACCCGTCAACATTGCCCCGACTTGCATAATATTTGTTATTACACCTATTAGAATCGCAACAAATAAGATAGGTAAAACAAGAATCAAACCTTCTATAATCATTTCGATAATTAGAGAATGAATCTCATTAATTGTAAAATCTACTGAATTAATGTTAGACCAAAATTCAGAAGTGAAATTCATAAGTCTATCAAAAGTATAAGGTATAATAACATAAAAAGTAGCAAAAGTTGCTATCAAAAGTAAAGCCGATGTTAGTTCAGTACTTTTTGCAACTTGTCCTTTTTCACGTGCTTGTTTTCTATGTTTAGGAGTGGGTTTTTCTGTTTTTTCTTGATTAAAAAGTTGTAAATCAAATCTTCTATAATGTTTCATATATTCATCCCACACCTCTATCCTAAAAAGCTTATAAACTATCAAGAAAGTTATAAATACCATCCCAGATATGTTCGAATATAGTTTCCAAAATCATATTATAAAAGGGTAACATTAACATCATAGCCAAAATCCCAATAAAAATTTTCACAGGAAATCCAATTATGAAAACATTCATTTGAGGAACAGTTCTAGCTAAAACACCTAAGGCTATATTGGTCAAAAACAATGTCCCCAGAGCTGGTGCACTTACCTGTACTGCTAATACAAATACCGTTGATATTAGTTCATTCATTACAAGCGCACCTGAATCTAACTGGGCTATTTCACCCATTGGGAAAAATTCATAACTTTGATAAATTGTACGAATCAATAAATGGTGTCCGTTAATTGATAAAAATATAAGTATAGCTAAGATATATTTAAAATGCCCTGTCAAAGGAACCTGCGTTTCATATTGGGGATCCATAACATTAGCCATAGCAAATCCCATTTGCATATCAATTATTTGTCCCGCAATATGTACTGCTGAAAAAAATATATTTGCAATTAACCCTATACCAATCCCAACCATTAGCTCCATGAAAATAGCTAACACTATATTCATCAAATCTAGTTGTGGTACAGTTTCAGACCCAAAAAGAGGTACAAAAACCAAAGTAATAACTATACTAAAAGCCACTTTGATTTGACTTGGGAGATAATTACTGCCAAATATTGGGGCGGACATAATCACACCAGTTATTCTAGTTAAAAGAAGAAAAAATAAAATAATTTGTTGTACTAGTACAAAAGATAGTTCCAATTCAATTTACCTCCATCTCTAGTTAGATGAATTGATGTATATTAGAAAAAAGATCGCGTGCAAATTCAGTGAGTAATGTATACATCCAAGGACCAAAAAAGATTATTGCAGTCAAGACTGCTACAATCTTTGGTACAAACGCTAACGTTTGCTCCTGAATTTGAGTTGTAGCCTGAAAAATACTAACTAACAACCCCACCAACAATGCAGAAGCTAGCATAGGTCCGGCGGCTAATAGTACTGTGACTAGTGCTTCTCTACCTAAATGTAGTACAAATTCTTCTGTCAATTTTTTCACCTCTTATCCAAAACTTATCAAAAGCGATCTTGTAATTAAATACCATCCATCAACCAGTACAAACAATAATATTTTAAATGGTAATGAAATCATAACTGGTGGTAACATAAGCATACCCATGGACATCAATGTACTTGCTATAATCATATCTATAATGAGAAATGGTATAAAGATTAAAAACCCAATCTGAAAAGCGGTTTTTAACTCACTTATTACAAACGCCGGTATAATTATATGAGTTGGCACTTCGTCAATCGTTTGTGGATTATCAACCTCAGCATAATCAATAAACAAAGCCAAATCATCTTCCCTAGTTTGCGTATACATAAATTCTCTTATAGGTTCTAAAGCATTTTCAACTGCTTCATCTTGACTGATTTCCTCTTCTTGATATGGAACCCAGGCTTCTTCATAGACTTGTCCCCAAATAGGACTCATAATGAAAAATGTCAAAAACAAGGCTAGTCCAATTAACACCTGATTTGGCGGCATTTGTTGAGTTGCCAAAGCGTTTCGAACAAAAGACAAGACAATTACAACCCTGGTAAATGATGTTGTTAAAATCAAAAGAGATGGTGCCAAACTTAGTATTGATAATAAAATAATAATTTGTAATGTAAGTGCTAAATCATCAGGGCTATCCCCTTCACCCATCTCAAATTCAAAACTAGGAATAGGAAATGGCTGAGCCAAAACTTGCGACGGGACAAAAACAATTGCTAGTAAAACAATTAAACATACCAAAGACCTTTTATTTATCTTCTCCATTGCCATCTCCACCCCTGTTCTTCGTCCGTCGCAGTTTATTAAGTTCCTCTTGTAGTTGTTGTTCAAATATTTCTGTATCAGCACTATCGTCATTTTTATTAAATTGGTTTCGAAATTTAGTTTGTATCTTTTGCCAAACTGAAGCAAGGGATCCTTTTGAAATTTGGCTTGAAGATTCTTTAATTAATTGCAATTCATCTTGGTCTAATTCTACATTAGTCAATAAATTTAATTCTTTACCTGCTCCAATTAAGAGAATCTTGTCCCCTACCTCTACTAATACCAGTTTTTTTTCATTATCTAAGGGGAGGCTATCTAGTACCCTCATATGTTTACCTTCATTTAAATTAAATGAATACCACTTTAAAAGTTTCAAAACTAAAAAAAGTAGACCGATCACTACTATAAATCCAACAAGATACGTCAATAAATAGGTGAACTGTTCAGTATTACCACCTAAAGTATTAGCATCTTCTGCTTTTAGATTGCTTGACAATAAGTTGAACGTATCAATCATTCTAAAGCCTCCCTATCTTCCAAATTATCCTAAAGCTTTGTTGATAGCTTCCATTACTCGATCTGGCTGAAAAGGTTTTACAATAAAATCTTTAGCTCCTGCCTGTATGGCTTCTATAACCATTGATTGTTGTCCCATAGCAGAACACATAATAATATTAGCAGCTGAATCTTTTTCTTTTATTTCTTTGAGAGCTTCAATTCCATCCTTTTCTGGCATAGTAATATCCATTGTAACTAAATCCGGTGAAACTTCATCATATTTTTCAACAGCTTCTTGTCCATTTACAGCTTCTCCAACTACCTCGAAACCATTCTTTGTAAGGATATCTTTGATCATCATACGCATAAATGCAGCATCATCTACGATTAATACTTTTTGACTCATAGTAAAGCCCTCCCTTTTAATTTATAATTACTATTGAAGCTTATTTATTCTTTCTTCAGGACTGATAATTTCGGTTATTCTTATTCCAAAGTTTTCATCAATCACTACTACTTCTCCTTTAGCAATCAATTTTCCATTAACTTTAATGTCTACTGGTTCTCCAGCAATTTTATCGAGCTCAACTATTGAACCCGGAACCAATTCAAGTATTTCTTGTATCTTTTTCTTAGTTCTTCCTAATTCAACTGAAACTTCTAAAGGCACGTCCATTATTAACCCAATATTCGAAGATTCAGTTTGATTAGTATTATTAGCTGTACTTAAAGGAGCAAATTCCACTGGTTGATAATCTTTTTTAGGTTGTTCTTCTTGTTCTGCAGTTGATTGGGTTTGTCTCGTAACTTCTCCTTGAGTAGTATATTTTCCCTCTAACTGGTCAATATTTTTGTTGCGAGGTTGTTCTTCTTTTTTAGGTACATTTTCTTGTTTTTTTGAATTAGCATCTTGACTACTAGAATTATTATCAGTCGAAGTCAAAGATTCTACCATACTTTTTGCTAGCTTTAATGGTATCAACGACATTATTTCGCTATCAATTTGATTACCAACTTTTAAATCAAAAGCAACTTTAATTAAAGGTTCTTCGGGTAAGTCTTCTTCTGCTTCTTCAGTACCTAAATCTAGCATTTTTGTATCAGGAGGTGAAATGTTAATAGCTTCACCAAACATATCAGACATTGAAGTTGCAGCTGAACCCATCATTTGATTCATAGCCTCACTAACTGCACTCAAGTGAAACTCTTCAATTTCATCAGCTGTAATGTTTGTCCCATCTCCTCCCATCATTAAATCAGCTATAATTTTAGCATCTTCTTGTTTTAATATGAGAACATTGTCTCCTTCAAGACCTTCTAAGTATTCTACCTCTACAGCTACATGCGGTTTTGGGAATTGTTCTTGTAGTGTTTTATAATCACTTACTGTAACTTTCGGAGTAGTAATAGAAACTTTTTGATTTAAAATTACTGATAAGGTTGTCGCGGCAGTACCCATGGAAATATTTCCGATTTCACCTATGGTATCCTTTTGGGTATCTGTTATTTTAGATTGTCTACCACCGTCTGTATTACTACTATCATTTGTTTCTGATTTTGAATCATCAGAATCTCCTTTTAAAAGAGCATCAATTTCTTCTTGTGATAAAATATCCTTGTTATTTTCCAAGGGAATCCTCTCCTTCCCTGACAATATCGGTTATCTGGACAGCTAATTTTTTCTTAAGTGAACCAGGTTTCCCTTTAAATTTAGTTTCTCTTCCAACTATGATATCTATTTCTTCTTCATACTGTCGATCCAATGAAATCACATCACCTTCTTGAAGATTCAAAAAGTCCTTAACAGTTATATTAGTACTACCAAGTTCGGCAATTACAGGTATTTCTGTTTTTTGTAACCTGTCCTTTAAAGCTTGCGATTCTTCATCTGTAATCTTTTTGGGGTGACCTGTAGCAAACCAAAATCGAGCTGACAACTTATCTATAACAGGTTCTAAAAAAATATAAGGTAAACATATATTAAAAAGCCCTTCTGAATCCCCTATCTTTACAGAAAAAGCTACAACTGAAACTATTTCATTAGGAGATACAACTTGGGTGAATTGAGGGTTGTTCTCTATTCTTTCAAACTGTATTTCAACATCCCCTACATTTTTCCATGCTTCTTTCATAGAGGATAGCATACGGTCAAAGATTTTTTTAACAACTACTTCCTCAATTTCAGTAAGTTCTCCTGTACTTTCAAAAGAATCTCCAGGACCTCCTAATAACCTATCAATAATTGCAAAAGCAATGTTAGGATTCAATTCCAATAACGAATTACCTTCCATTGGTGGGGCAGAGAAAACACCCATAATCGTTGGACTCGCTAATGATCTCATAAATTCATCATAGGTTACTTGATCCACTGATGCCAACTCAATCTCAACGTAAGTCCTTAGATAGGCTGATAGGTATGTACTAAGTAACCTAGCAAAATTTTCGTTTATCATTTGTATGGTCCTAATTTGATCTTTGGAGAATTTTGCTGGTCGTCTAAAATCGTAAGGTTTTACTTTTTTAGTGGATTCTTCTTTTTTTGCTTGTTCCATCTCTAAGTCCCCTGTAGAAATGGCCGACAATAAATCATCTATTTCAGATTGTGACAATACCTCTGACATATATTTTATCCCCCCTAACGACTAGGGCTTTAACTTAAGTAATTAGCGGTCTGTTAAAGTAGACATTGACTACTTCGCCCTCTCTAATGTGTTTATTAACAGTATCTTGAATTTGTTGACGTAGTTCTTGCATTCCGTCTTGTTCATTCAGTTCTTCTGATGTTTTACTCCTAATAGAAGTATATATATTATCTTCAATCTGGGGTTTTCTCTCTTCAATTTCTGATTTAATGTTTGAATTAGATAATTCTAGAATTATTTCTAATTGAAATATTCTTCTAGCCCCATCATCAGCTAAATTAGTTGTAAACTCACCTAAAGAAAATGTCACTCCAGTAAATTGAACTATTTCATCATCAGATTGGGCTTCTGTGCTTTCTTCTACTACTTGAGTCGCAATTAGATAAGCTATACCACCTGCTGCAATGATCAAAAATAAGCCAATTAGTGCTGCAATACCAATTTTAATTAATAGATTTTTAGAGTTCAATATCATCCTCTCCCTCATCAATCATTTCTGTGGTATCTCTGTCATAAAACTCTCCTTTTTCCCATATAGACCACAATACTGTGATATCAACCCTTCGATTAAGCTGTCTATTTTCTGGACTATCATTTGGTACCATTGGTCTATATTCACCGTAACCAGTAGCTGATAATCGTTCAGGATCTAATTCACCTGTTTCAGTAAGATTTCTTAAAACTGTGGTAGCCCTACCGGTAGACAGTTCCCAATTTGATGGAAATTCAGGTGTATTTTGTGGTACATCATCAGTAAAACCTTCTACTTTAATTTCATTAGGAACTTCCTTTAAAATACTAGCAATTTCATTTAGAATATCAACACCTTCTCGTTTTAAGTTAGCACTACCCGGATCAAAAAGAACTTTATCTTGAAACCGCAGGACTACTCCATGTTCTTCTTTATCTAACAGTACCACATCAGCCAGATCAGCTTCATCAATATATTCTTTTAGCTGATCGTAAATATTTTCCATCATTCTTTCTTCTTTCTCAGGTATATTTCGATCAGGAGATGGCAAAGTAATATCCGGGTCTTCTTTTGGAATCTGAGCTTGGTGTTCTGATAAAACCCCTGAAAAACTTTCATGTAAAGAAACAAGAACTCTATCAAATTTTTCTGCATCAATAGTAGACATGGAATATAACAGAACAAAAAATGCTAATAGAAGAGTGATTGTATCAGCATAAGTTTGTAACCAGTTACCACCACTACTATCAAAATCTTGTTCTCGGTTTCGCCTTTGCCTATTAAACTTCGGCATTGGCGTCCACCACCTGCTCTTGAGAGGCATCACTATCTACTTCATCTCGTGCTTTTGGAGCTAAAAATGCCTTTAATTTTTCTTCTACAATTCTTGGATTTTCACCAGCTTGTATACTAAGCATCCCTTCTAACATAACTTCCTTTAAAAGAATCTCATCATTACTTTTAACTTCTAACTTATTTGCTATTGGCAAAAAGACTAGGTTTGCTATAACTACACCATAAAGAGTTGTTAATAAAGCCAAGGCTAGTCCAGGTCCAATAGTATCTGGGTCATCGAGTTCATCTAACATACTTATAAGACCGATCAAAGTCCCTGTCATACCAAAAGCAGGTGAATAAGTCCCCATAGTTTTGAATATTTTCTGTCCTATTTTATGTCGCTCTTCTTGAAAGGATAGTTCTGTTTCTAAAATACTTCTAACTAATTCTGGATCAGTTCCATCAACTACTAATTGTACTCCTTTTTGTAAAAAATCATCACCCATCTCTTGTACATCATCTTCTAGAGCTAAAAGCCCTTCTTTTCTGGCCTTTTCAGCTAAATTAACTAAAAGATTAATAGTATTTCCTGGATCCATTGTTTTTGTTTTAAAAGCATTTCTAACTGTTTTCGTAATCGAAAAAAACTGATCTAGTGGATAGCTTACCAACGTCGCTGCTAAAGTACCACCAATCACTATTAGTACAGAGGGGAGACTTATAAAAGCTACCACATTTCCTTCAAGAAACACAGCAATAATTAATAACAAAACACCAGCTATAAGTCCTATAATTGTAGATATATCCAAGTTTCCCACCTCATTTCTTACCATCGTTTGCTTTTTCGCCTTCTTTTAAGATTACCGTCGAAGGGTGACACCCAACCCTACGACGATAGTCAACAACTAAATTTACAACCTGATCAGAGGATTCCTTAACTAAGACTTTACGTCCTGTCACTAAGCTAATAACAGTATCTGGAGTTTCTTCAATGAACTCAATTAAATCTGAGTTTATTGTATATACTTTACCATTAAGTCTTGTAACTTTAATCAAAAAAACTCACCTCATCTAAAAAGCCTTAAGTACTTATTATTTTAAGTTTACAAGCTCTTGCAAGACTTCATCCCCTGTACTAATAGTACGAGAATTAGCTTGAAAACCTCTTTGAGTTACGATCATATCAGTAAACTCTTGACTCATATCTACATTTGACATTTCAAGAGCTCCAGGTCTTATTTCACCTCTACCACCTGAACCTGCTATACCAAATCTTGGCTCTCCTGAGTTTTGACTAGGTGTATATAAACCACTTCCTTCTTTATTTAATCCTGCAGGATTACTAAAGTCAGCCATAGTAATTTGACCTAACTCTCTAGTTTCACCATTAGAGTAAATACCAGTTACTACACCAGCAGCATTTATTCCAAAATCTTCAAGGTCCCCTTGTTGTCTTCCATCTTCAACAGTCCCTTCTACTGTTGAGTTTCCATCACCATCAGAGTATTGAGTAATGTTTGAGAGATCAAATTCAATTTCCAGGTCTTCAACATCATCGCCTAGATCGAGGTTTAGATTTGCAATTTCACCATCTTTTATTTCTCCATTATTGTCAAAGGTTAAATTGTCATCTGCTTCCACTGTTTCTTGATTTCCATTTTCATCCTCATAGCTAAATTCAACTTCCCATTCATTACCTTCCTGTTTAGTAAAAGTAACATCAATTGTATGTTTTCCACCTAGCGCATCGTATACATCAACTGTTGTAGTAACACTGTCCTCTTCTTCAGTTTTTGAGTCTAAATTCCCCCGATAGCTCACATTTTCTGTTGCTTTCGGTGAGACAACATCACCTAAAGGAACTTCAATATCTCCCATTTCATCTGTATCAATACCACCATCTTCATCAACTTGATAACCTTGAACTTTATAACCTGTGCTTTGCGAAACTAGATTACCATCACTATCTACACCAAAATTACCTACTCTAGTAAAGTAATCTGACTCTCCATCATTAACAGTAAAAAACCCATCACCTTCAATAGCTAGGTCTGTTCTTCTTCCTGTGTTTTCAAGACTACCTTGAGTATGGATAGTATCCATACTACCTATATTCATTCCTAACCCGATTTGTTGTGGGTTAGTTCCGCCTCTATCATTCGGAGCCGTAGCAGACTCTAAAGTTTGATTAAAAGCTTCTTCAAATGTTACCCTATCTGCTTTAAAACCAGCAGTGTTTACGTTAGCTATATTATTTCCAATGGTATCTAACCGTTCTTGATGATTCCTAAGTCCAGCAACACCTGAATTTAATGATCTTAACATAATTTAACCTCCTTATTTGTAAGGGTTTAATCTGAACTTACACAGTCTCTGTAAGTCCTTGGGCTCCCTCATTAGAGGTCCGGCCCATTTTTAAGTACCCTTTTATAAAATTACAGCACTATCAATATTAGTAAAAACATTTTCTTTTAATTGAGATTCATCAGCAGCTGTTATAACAGTTCTATTTTCAACACTAACGACAAAAGCTGTTTTATCTAGTAACACAAGTGATTCTTTAGCCCCTTTTTCTTTAGCTTTTTCAATCGCTTCATTAAGCTTGTCTAACTTTGTCTTATCCATATCAATATTTCTAGACTCAATTCTGTTTTGCGCATGTTTAGAAAAGCTAATCGTTTCAAGTTTGTCTTCTAATACATTAGAAAAGTCTTGTTTGTTTAAATCCTGTGAAGATTTTTTGTAAGTAGTTTTAGATACTTTTCCTGCTTTACCAGCTGGCATCATTGGCCTTAACTGTCTAGTTTCAATAAAATTATTCATTGTTAAGCAACTCCTTTTAAGGCAGTATTATACCCCCCTTGTACTCAAGCATTATACAAATTTAGGATAATTCGGATTTTATTTATTGTCTTGAGTATTTTGTTCTAGCATTGGTTCTTTAATATCTTGTATATTGGATAATTCAATTTCCTCACCATCAATCTCTAATGTCGGGGAATCACCAAAGTTTTTTACTGCAGTGACTAATCCTTGTTTTGTATCACCAGCTTCTGTGTGTGCAACGACATCTTTTCCTAACATACTCATCATATTATTACGTTCATTGTTTTGATTTAGGTTGTTAAGTTGTTCAAGTTGACTAAATTGTGTTATTTGAACAATAAATTCACGGTCATCCATTGGATCTAAAGGATCCTGATTTTGTAGTTGTGTTACTAATATTTCAGTAAATTCTTCTTGACCTAATTCTTGATCATCTTCTATCTGAGGTAGTGCTCTACTACCTGCTCTTTGAGTAGCAGCCCCCCCCATCATACCTCCTACATCCATTTTTCCACCCCCAAATTAGGTTGACATTAAACTTTAAGATCAAGTGAACTAGAAGGTGACACCATATAACTATTATTCTCATAATTAGTTGAAGTCATTTGGTTATTTTCGATAATAGTTTCAGACTCATCTTCTAAATCACTTAACCCTGTAAAATTATACTTATGAAAATCTAAGTCTTCTTTCTGTGAATCTCCTTGTTCTACATCTACATCAAGTTCACTAAACTCTAAGCCTTCTTCTCCAAGTTGATTTTTTAAATCAATTAAATTTGTTTCAATGACTTCTCTTATTTGATGATTTTGAGCAAAAATTTGTCCTTTTAATTCACCATCTTGATAAGAAAATTGCATCCGTAATTGTCCTAAATGTTCTGGTTTAAGTTGTAATCTCATAGTAAAATCTTCATCGTGTTGTTCAGTTTTAACCTGTTGGATCATTAGGTCCCTAATTTGATCTATTAGCTCTTGACTCTTATCTAAGTTCACCAGTTGAAATGAATCACTACCTTTACTTTCTAAAATATTAGTAACTTCTATGTTGTTTAAAAAATTGTTTTGATTTGAGTTTCTAAATAGAAGATCATTTAAGTTTGAATTATCATTACTACTTTCGTTTAATAATTGTAGTATCTTTTTAGATAAAAGACTATCCTTATATCCATCCTCACTGGAGTTGATAATGTTAGCTACTTCTTCTCTGATTTTTTTAATTTCTTGCATCTCTTTTTCATAAGTAGGTTTCTTTAGTTTACTAAGATCTTGAATGAGCTCTAGCTTTTCACTCTCTTTTGCATCAAACTGTGTTAAGTTTGCTTTAATTTCATCGCTTATCACCTTTTTTATGAAAGAAAGTTGTTCATCACTTAGCTTGTCCTTTATTTCAGATAGCTGTTTTGATTCGTTGTTTAGTGTATCTAACTTTTTAAGCATTTCAACAATGTTTTTCATTTCTTTTTGTTCTAAGTTATCTAATTCAAAAGATTCTTCATTAGCCATAGATTTTAGTAGTTCAGTTACTTCTTGTTTTTCAATTTGATTTGAATCATTTGCTTCTAAAGTATTTTTAAACTCTAATAGTTTCATTGTTAGCATTAGATCATCTAAATCTAAATCTTCAAGTTGAAATTCAACTCCATTAGTCTTTAAATTGGCTTCAAATTGATTTATTAATGAATCTAAATCACCTTTGATAGATTCTAATAAGTCTTTTATGTCTAGAGAATTTGTTAGCATATCTTTTTCTTCTAAAAAATCATTAGAATCACTATTAAACCCAAGCAGTTCTAAAAAGTCATTTTCTTTTAATAATGAGGATAATTCTTTAATTTCTTCAAATATTTCATCAGTTTTTTCTGCATCCTTAAATACTTTTACTAAATCATCTTTAGTGATATCTTCATTTTTTTCAACAAGTGTATTGATTACATCTTCAAAACTTGAATTATCTGCATTATTATTGCTTACTTTTTTCATTCTATCTTTAGGTGGATTTGAGATTATATCAAATATAGCTTCTGCCACTCTTTTCACCTCCTTTCAAAAATATACTGAATTTAATGAGATGATAATTGTTGTGTAATCTCTTTTGCTCTATCAGGATCCATCTCTGTTAAAATATCAGCTTTATGATCAGTAGGTAACTCTCGTAAAATATCTATATGTAGTTGTTGATAAGCTAGATCACTATCATCTTTTGCTAATTCCTCTAAAATTTCAGCTGCATCTCCAGCTCTCATCTCTTTATATGTATTAGCAAGTGTTTCTAATCGTTCATTTTCATCTTTTAACAGTGTGAGTTCTTTTTCTCTATTTTCAACTTCAACTTTACTTTTTTCAAGCTCCTTTACCTTTTCTTCAAGCTGCTTTTCCTTTTCTTCAAGCTTCTCTTCTCTTATTGATAGATCTTCCTTTTTTGATTCTAGATCATCTAATTTTTCTTTTTCCTCTTTTGTTATAGTTATTTTATCTTCGTCATCGCTATTTTTATCTTCATCATCTTCTTCATCTTGATTATCTTCTTCTGTTTCTGGAAAAACTTCCCCGATAACCGGTACATCATTTGCATATGAAATAATATCTATTAAACCAAATACTTGCGCTAAAACTCCACCCATAATTACCATAAAAAACAGAATCGATATCGCAATTAGTAGTAAAGTTTGTGTTGTTAATCCCGAACTATTTTGACTCAAAATTTCTCTCTCCTTTTTTTTACCGAGAGTAGACCGATTGAACAGTCATTTCATCTAATACTTTTTGTTCTTGTTTTAAAGATTCCTTTCTAAACTCCTGGTAATGTCGCTCTTTAAGCTTTTCTAGTACTCTTTTTTCTTGCTTTGCATCAATCCACTCTTGTCTCACATGTTTTAGTTCTTTTTCTGCAATTTGTAGCTTATAACTTTGATTAGTAATTTGCTCATCTAAGCTTGATAAATAGTTATGATAGGTTTTTAAATACTGAATTTGAACTGGGTTTTTTTGAGTATCGTTAAGTTCTTTAATAATAGATTCCTTTGATTGTTTTAATTCATTTAACTGCTTTTCTATTTGGTCTTTGTATTTTTGTGCTCTTTGAAATTCATCTTTTTTCTTATCTTCATTAATCTCTTTTACCCGTAAAACTCTATCTAACGAGAAATGGAACTTTTTAATAATATCACCTACTTAGATGAGTTATTTTATTCTTTCAAGAATTTCTTTAACTTTTTAACCGTCTTATCAAAATCACTCTTTTCATGAATTTGTTGTTGTAAAAAGTCATTTAACTCATTTATTAATTTCAACGCCCAATCTACTTTAGGATTACTTCCTTCTTGATAAGCACCTATTTCAATCAAGTCTCTGGCTTCTTCATATGCTGCTAAAGCTGAATTTAATTTATGGGCAGCTTGTTGATGTTTTTCATCAACTATATCTACCATTACCCTTGAAATACTTTGTAATATATCAATTGCAGGGTAATGATTTTGCATTGCTAGTTTCCTGCTTAAAATAATATGCCCGTCTAGAACCCCGCGTACAGTATCTGACACTGGCTCGTCCATATCATCTCCATCAACTAAAACAGTGTATAAACCTGTAATGGTTCCTTTTTCAGAAGTACCAGACCTTTCTAATAATTTAGGTAAAATTGCAAACACTGATGGTGGATACCCACGAGTAGCAGGGGGTTCCCCAGTAGCTAATCCCACCTCTCTCTTAGCTGTAGCAAATCTTGTTAATGAGTCCATCATTAACATCACATCATTACCACAATCCCTGAAATATTCAGCTACAGCTGTTGTTGTTAGAGCTCCTTTTAACCTAAGTAAAGCCGGTTGATCTGAGGTGGCAACTATAACAACACTATTTTTCAGTCCTTCTTCACCTAAGTCTTTCTCTATAAACTCCCGAACCTCTCTTCCCCTTTCACCTATCAAACCAATCACATTGACAGATGCAGAGGTATTCTGAGCTATCATACCTAGTAAAGTACTCTTACCAACACCTGAACCTGCAAAGATACCCATTCGTTGTCCTTTTCCTAAGGTTAAAACTCCATCAATAGCTTTAACCCCTGTTTGAATGGGTTCTTTTATCCTGCTCCTCTGCATTGGAGCAGGCGGGGATTTTTCCATATCATACTTTGTATCTATATTTTTTAAAGGACCTTTCCCATCAATTGGTCTTCCTAGTCCATCAATAACTCTACCAATCAAACCAGGTCCTACTGAAACAGACATAGACTTTCCTGATGTAACGACCTTATCACCAGGAGCAACATATGTAAGTTCACCTAAAGGCATTAATAATATTTTATCTTCATTAAATCCAACTACTTCACATTCAATTTCATGATTTTTGCTTCTAATTATGCAGAGATCCCCTATTTTTGCTGATGGACCACAAGCTTCTACTGTAAGCCCTACAACACGAGAAACTTCACCTTGTAATGGCTTAGTATCACACTCATCTACAGCTCGAAAAATCTTTGATAGATCAATATTATTAGCCAAGTTGTACCACCTGCTTCAGTGAACGGTGAAGCTCTTCAAGCTGGTTTTCGATATCAAGGTCAATATGACCATTTTCACCAAGCAATACAGGAGAACCAATTTGTAAGTTGAGATCTTCAACCAATTCAATTTTAATTTCCTTAAAATTGCATTTTAATTGTGTGACATTTTCAGAAAGTAGAGTATAGTCTTCGGGGTTAGCTCTAATCGTAACTCTTTTTTGATCATTAAGCTTCTCTATACCATTTTTTACCAGATTGATAATTGACTCTTTATCTTCTTCTAACTTAGTTGATATAACTTTTCTAGCAATATTTAAAATTAGCTGCACTATTTGAGGTTCAGTTTCTGATAAGAGTCTACAGTAATCATCTTCAGCAGCTTGTACTACTTTTTTTGCTTTTTGTAATAACTCTTCTTGTTTTTCTTCTATTACCTGTAATCCTTCATTTTTTCCTGCTTCATACCCAGCCTGATAACCTTCTTTTTTAGCGTTTTCAAAAATTTGTTCCTTTTCTTTTTCAGCTTGTTCTTTGATAGCATTTGCTTCTTCATAGGCTCTTTTCTTTGCGTTTTTTATGATTTCTTCAGCATCTTTCATTGCGTTACTTGTCATACTTTGAGCGTTAGATTTATTAACTCCATTCCCGTCATTTTTATTAGTTGATTGCTTCATTTTACATTCCCAAACAAAAGGAGAACTAGGTGTTAAACTATCAGACTTATATACTTTAGACAATTACCTCATCCTCCTTACCACGTGCTACTACAATCTCTCCACTTTCTTCGAGACTTCTAATTAAATTAACAATTTTTTGTTGTGCTTCTTCAACATCTTTTAATCGGACAGGACCCATGTAATCCATCTCTTCTTTAACAAGTTCTGCCATTCTATTTGACATATTTTTAAATACTCTATCTTTAACTTCATCTCCAGCAACTTTTAGCGCCATAGTTAAGTCTTTTTGTTCAACTTCTCGTATCACTCTTTGTATTGACCTATCATCAAGTAGAACAATATCATCAAATACAAATAATCTTTTCTTTATTTCTTCCGTTAAATCCGGATCTTGAGTTTCTAGGTTTTCTAGAATTGTTTTTTCTGTTGCTCTATCAACATTATTTAAAACATCAACTATAGATGAAATACCTCCAGCTGATGTGTAGTCTTGACTCATAACAGAAGATAATTTTCTTTCTAGTATCTGTTCTACTTCTTTGATAATCTCAGGTGAAGTTCGCTCCATTACTGCTATACGTCTTGATACATCAACTTGTTTATCAGATGGCAATGAAGATAAGATCATTGATGCTTGCTCAGCTTCTAAATATGCTAATATAAGGGCAATAGTCTGCGGATGTTCATTCTGGATAAAGTTAATAATTTGACTAGGTTCGGTCTTTCTCATAAATTCAAAAGGTCTCACTTGAAGAGAAGATGTTAACCTATCAATTATGCTCATAGCTTTTTGTGACCCTAGTGCTCGTTCTAAAACATCTTTTGCATAATTAATTCCACCCTGTGATATGTAATCTTGTGCTACAGCCATCTGATGAAACTCATTAAAAACTTCTTCTTTTTGCTCACTATCCACCTTTTGTACATTAGCTATTTCTAATGTTAGTTGTTCAATTTCTTCTTCAGATAAATGTTTCATTACCTCGGCAGAAGCATCACTACCTAAAGAGATCATTAGTATTGCCGCTTTATGTTTTGGTGAAATTTCATTCGGTGGATTCAATATACTCACCCTTTCTAATCATCAGCTAACCAGGCTTTCAAGACCTTTGCAAATTCTTCTGGATTTTTCTCTGCAAAGTTTGTTATTTGCTTTTGTGTTTCAGGAACTTCAGCTTCTACATCAGCTGCAGCTTCATCTTGAGCTTGTGCTTGTTGTTGCATTGCTCTTTCTTTTTCAAGCCTTTCTTGCATTTCCATTTCTCTCTTTTGTTGAACACTCTTATAAACTAATCTAGCAATATAGATTGCAGTCAACAAACAAGCAGTAATAGCTGCAATAGCAAGCCAGTTTGTTTCGTCATCCCCGTTTCCATCTGGGTCTCCATCAGAATCTAGATCATGAAATTCTATCTCTTCAACAGAAATTTCCCCGTTGTCAGGAAAATCTAAGCCAATAGCACTTGTAACTAAATTTTCTATTGATTCATCGTCAATATCTAATTCCTCATCTTGATTTACAGCAACAGAAACAGAAAGATTTTCTAAAGCGCCAGGTGCCACTCTATGCTTTGTTTCAGTTCTATTAACTTCATAATTAGTCGTTTCATTGAAGCTTTCATATTCATATTCACCGCCATCAAAGTCTTCTTGTTGATATAGTGGTGTGTCATCCCCAAGGGACTCATCCCCTGGCGGTCCTCCTGCTCCCATGTCTTCTCCAGAATAAAACTCTTCTTCAACATGATTACTTACAATTATTCCACCCTCTTGATCTTCAACTGGTTTAAACTCTTCTTCAAGCCTTGTAACTTCATCAAAGTCTAATGTCGCATTCACTCGAACCGTTGCATTACCTGGACCTACAATATCATGTAGCATCGATTGAACACTGTTTTGTAATGACGTTTGAAACTTTTCTTGGATTGCTAGGTTTTGTTCTACTTCACTTCCTATACTTGCATCACTGTTACCGGAATTTTGATTTAAAACTTCTTGTCCTGAGGTTAAAGTAACATTTCTAGACTCTAGACCTTCTACTGAATGTGCCACTAAATTTTCGATACTATGTATTTGTTGTTCATCTAAATCTTGATTTAACTCTAAGTAGATTGCAGCTTTAGAGCTTTCTTCTTGTGCATTAAATAAAGATCTCTCAGGTAAAACTAAATGTACACGGGCATCATCTACTTCAGGATACCTGCGTATTGTACGGATCAATTCGCCCTCTAAAGCGATTTTTTGCCTCATCTCTCTTTCAGACTCAGTCATCCCTAGTTGAGTAGAGTCAAGTCCCTCATAACCTAAGACCCCACCTTTAGGTAAACCCGCACTTGCTAGTTCAAGCCGTGCATTATCATGATCATTTTCGGGGACCAAAATGGTAGTACCTCCACCTTCAATTTTATATGATATATTCATATCATCTAACACTTCAGTCATTTCATTTGCATCCTTAGGATCTAGATCTCTTGCAATCACAGTATAATCCGTGTTTAAAAGTGAGAAAGTAAAAACTGCTGATCCTAAGAAAAATAATACTAAAGCGATTGAAAAGGTCAGCTGTTGACGTCTAGTAAGATTACTCCAAAATTGCTTCATTTGATTATTTAAATTACTTAACATTTCTCTCAAGAATTATCACCACGCCTTCAAAGATCCATTCATTATATAGTATCGAAAATAATATGATATGTACTTTCTAAATTTGCATTCTCATAATCTCTTTATGAGCCTCAACTAACTGGTTTCGCACTTCCATTGTTAAATTTAAAGCAAGATCAGCTTTTTCAGAAGCAATTACTACATCATGTAAATTATCGACTTTACCCATAGCTAAGGCTTCGCTTAACCCTTCACTCTCTTTTTGTATTTCATTTACATCATTAATAGCATTAGTTAAGATTTCGCTAAACTCTGTGTCATTAGATTTCTTAGATTTATTATCACTTTTTAGTTGAATGTCACTACCTATAGCAGAATTTACGTTAGTACCAATCCCTTCAATACCCATCTAACTCTCCTCCTCATTTTATCTTCCGATTTCAAGAGTTCTCATTGCCATATTTTTCGCATTATCAATTGCAGTAGAATTTGCTTCATATGCCCTAGATGCTGTTATCATATCAACCATTTCATTCACTATTTCTACATTAGGTTTTTCTACATAACCAGTTTCAGGATCTGCATCAGGATGGTTAGGTTTATATACTTCTTTTAACGGTGCATCATCTTCAATGATTTCTGTTACTCTTACTCCACCTTTATTATTACTAGAGGACGTACCATCTTGTAAAAATCTTTGTAAATGGTTTGAAAAATCATTTGATCTAGGCTCAAAAACAGGAGTTTGTCTTCTATAAGCTCCACCGTCTTCCGTTCTAGTTGTATTAGCATTAGCTATATTATTAGATATGGTGTCCATACGAAGTCTCTCAGCTGTTAAACCAGAACCACTTATATCAAATGTGTTAAAAAAAGACATTTTTAGTTACCTCCCTGAATAGCTGTTCTTAGTTTATTTAACTCACCACTTAACTGTCTTGTTAGAGTCTGGTGTTTTATAGTATTTTTACTTAATCGAGCCATTTCTGTATCAATATCAACATTGTTTTCATCATTTCTCATAGATGTTGTATTTTCAGTTATCACCTTTGGTTCAACATCTGTAGCGTTATTTGGTGAACCTATAGGTAAATGTTTGTCACTTGTAGTCTTCCCTCGTATTTGTGAGTCAAAATTAATCTTATCTTGAAGTATACTTTCAAACTCTACACTTTGCTTTTTATAACCTGGTGTATTAACATTAGCTATATTATTTGAAATCACTTCATGTCTTTTTGTAGTAGTATTTAAAGAGTTACCTAATAAGTTTATAGGTGTATCTCCAAACATCCTTTCCCCTCCTTAGGTTATAATCCGGATTATTTACCTTCACTTATAATTCGACAAAAAACGCCTAGTATCCTACCAAATATCTAATTTTTACTAAATAAACTGATAAACATACAGCAACAACAATTTAATACATTATTTGACAAAATAATAGGACCCTTACGCACTATATCTCATTCACATCTAGTGCACAGGTCCTAATTAATACATAAAAAAATAAGTGCGGTATATAACCGCACTTATACACTACTTCTTTTTTTCAATTCATTTATTAATTGTTCATTAAGAACTTTGATATAAGTTCCTTTCATACCTAGAGATCTAGATTCAATTACTCCAGCACTTTCAAACTTTCTTAATGCATTTACTATTACTGATCTTGTAATTCCAACTCTATCAGCAATTTTACTTGCAACAAGCAGACCTTCGTTTCCATCTAATTCCTCAAAGATATGGTCTACAGCTTCGAGCTCAGAGTATGAAAGTGTACCTAAAGCAAGCTGAACTATAGCCTTATTTCTAGCTTCTTCCTCTATTTCTTCAGCCTTTGATCTTAATATCTCCATTCCTACAACTGTTGCTCCATTTTCTGCAAGAATTAAATCCTCATCTTGGAACTTTTCATTAAATCTAGCTAAAATGAGAGAGCCTAATCTCTTTCCACCTCCAATAATCGGAACAACTGTGGTAAGTTTATTAGAAAATAGACAGTCGACATTATATTGATAAACACACTCATTTTTCTTCTGTGTTAAATTATAACTTGTCTCATTTAAGCTAAGTAAATAATCATTGTAATCTTCAGGAAATCTTTCTTGAGTTAACACCTGTTCTTTCATAATCTCACATTCAAATTCATCAACTAAGGCACTTCCTAGAATTTTGCCTTTTTTACTCGCAATATAAATATTCGCATTAATCACGTCTCTAAGTACCTCTGCAACTTCAGAAAAATCTACTGGTTGGCCAGCAGCTTTTTGAAGTATTCTGTTAATACGACGAGTTTTGTCCAACAAAGTACTACTCATTAAAGTTCATCCTTTCTTTTTTAATTATATAGTTACTAATTCTGCAATTAATTTTATGACTAATTATTATTTACAGTATAAATCTACTTACATCCTTTTCCTCAACAATGTCTTCTAAACGTTCCCTAACATACTTTGCATTTATATCAACTGTCTGACCTCTCATATCCGAAGCATAAAAAGAAAGCTCTTCTAAAAGCTTTTCAAGTAACGTATGAAGACGCCTAGCTCCTATATCTTCTGTTTCGTTGTTTACTTGTTCTGCCATACTAGCTAATTCCTCGATAGCATCTTCAGTGAAATTCACTTTCACCTCTTCTGTTTCTAATAACGCTTTGTATTGATCTAACAATGCATTATGTGGCTCTGTTAAGATACGATAAAAATCTTGTTTTGTCAAGCTTTCAAGTTTGACTCTAATAGGAAACCTCCCTTGTAGTTCGGGTATTAGATCAGAAGGTTTACTATCATGAAAAGCACCAGCCCCTATGAACATTATATGATCTGTTTTAATTCTACCGTACTTAGTATTTACTGAAGAGCCTTCTACAATAGGTAAAATATCTCGTTGAACACCTTCTCTAGAAACATCCTGTCCTCCACTTTGCTTACCACTTGAAACTGCTATTTTATCAAATTCATCTAAGAATATAATACCATAATTTTCTGCTCTTTCAACAGCTTCTTGAGTCACTTGCTCATTATCAATTAATTTTTGAGCCTCTTGTCTTCCTAAAATTTTTCTAGCATCTTTTACTTTGACCCGCTTCTGTTTAGTTTTCTTAGGTAAAAATTGCCCAAATAGATCTTGAAAATTGATTCCCATTTCCTCAAACTCTTGACCCATATTTGATCCATCGGGAATAGACTGTTCTTCAATTTCAACATTTACATATTCATGTTCTAATAAGCCTTGGGCAAGTTTGCTTTTTATATCACGCCTTTGTTTCTTTTTGTTTTCTTGTTTATCCTCATCCAATTGTTCTTGACTTGTTTGTGTATTAGATTGGGTCAATAAAGCTTCGAATGGGTTGTCAGGTTTATGGTTAGACTTTGTATTTGTATTTTCTGATACTAATAAGTCAACAATCCTATTTTCCGCTTGTCTCTTAGCTTGTTCTGATACTTCTACTAACTTTTCCTCTTCTACCATCCTAATAGCCTCTGAAACCAAGTCTTTAACCATTGATTCTACATTTCTTCCAACGTAACCGACTTCTGTAAATTTTGTTGCTTCTATTTTAACAAAAGGCGCTTTAATTAATTTTGCTAATCTACGAGCAATTTCGGTTTTACCCACACCTGTTGGTCCAATCATAAGAATGTTTTTCGGAATCACTTCATCCTTAAAATTATCATCAAGTTTTTGCCTTCTATATCTATTTCTAATAGCAACAGATACAGATTTTTTTGCTTTACTTTGACCTATAATAAATTTATCTAATCTATTTACTAATTCTTGTGGTGTTAATTCTTTAGAAATAAATATCACCTACCTTTTACATTAATCTGATAATATATTTACATAAGCTTTTCAACAGTTATGTGAGAATTTGTATAAACACATATCTCTGATGCAGCTATTAAAGATTCATATGCCATATCTTCAGGTTCTAAATCAGTATGCTTTGCAAGCATTTTTAAAGCAGCGAAAGCGTATGAACCACCTGAACCGATTGCAATAACATTATCATCAGGTTCTATTACTTCACCACTACCAGAAATGATCAAAATACTCTCTTGATCTGCGACTAATAATAAAGCTTCTAGTCGCCTTAAAACTTTGTCTGATCTCCATTCTTTAGCAAGTTCTACACTAGCTCTTAATAAGTTTCCCTGATGTTGTTCTAACTTTTTTTCAAATCTTTCAAATAAAGTGATTGCATCAGCGACAGAGCCAGCAAAACCTGCTAAAACATTGCCATGGTGAAGTTTTCTAATCTTAGAAGCTGTTTGCTTAAAAATAGTACTTTGGCCAAATGTTACCTGTCCATCACCAGCTATAGCCGTACCACGTTCTGTTTTACAAGCAGCAATAGTTGTTCCTTCAAACATAAAACCACCTACCTACGCTCTAGGATGAAATTTATTATACACTTCGGTCATACGTTCTTGACTAACATGTGTGTAGATCTGTGTTGTAGAAATGTTTACATGCCCTAATAATTCTTGAACCGCTCTCAAGTCAGCTCCTCCATCTAGCAAATGGGTAGCAAAGCTATGTCTTAAACTATGGGGTGATATATGACCTAAGTTTGCGGCTTCTTTCACATATTTATCTACTCGTCTTCGAATACTTCTAACAGATATTCGGTTACCGAATTTATTTAAAAAAAGAGCTTTAGATTCATAGCCATTATTGTTCTTTTTAAGTAAATAAGGGCGTGAGTTTTTAAGATAATTACGTAATGACATACGAGCAAACTTACCAAAAGGCACAAGCCGTTCGACTTTTCCTTTCCCCGATACTTTTAAATATGAATTAGTAAAATCAATATCGGATATATCTAATCCCCAGAGCTCGCTTATTCTAACTCCAGATGAATAAAATATTTCTAAAATCACTTTATCTCTAATCCCGTAAATACTATCATCTGGGGCATTTAATATAAGTTCAATATCTTGATTAGACAAAAATGTTGGTAACTTTCTTTCTTTTTTAGGGCTTTTAAGCAAAGCACTTGTATTGTTAGCTAGTTTTTCTTCTCTTGTTAAGTATTTAAACAATGATCTTATAGCAGATAATTTTCTCGCAGTAGTACTTTTATTATAACTTTGATTTTTCAAAAAAGCGAGAAAATGCCTGATATGTTTATGAGTTATTTGAGACCATCCTTGCAAATCAAATTCAGAAGAAAAAAAGTCAATAGCTTGAGATAGATCACTCCGATAATCTTTAATTGTATACTGTGAAGCGTTTTTTTCACTTTTTAGATAATTGATGAAATCTTGCAACTCTTTTTGCAATTTTGTCATTTTCTCCTTTCTAAAAGATCATAACACACTTATCAGACATTTTTCAACTGACTCTAATAGCCTTACAACTGATAGTTTTTAATAAAAGTTTCTAGTTCACTTAAAGCCCTTTCCGCTTGTTTTTTCTTTCTTTCTTTTTTCGGATATTTCTTCTCTAATTTAGGCATCAAACCAAAATTAACATTCATAGGTTGAAAATTATTAGTAGAAGCTTCTACTATATAATGTGATAACGCCCCTAAAGCAGTTTCCCTAGGAAAGACAACAGGATCTCCATCATCTAATAACCTTGCAGCATTGATTCCTGCTACTAATCCAGAAGATGTGGATTCAACATAACCTTCAACTCCTGTTATTTGTCCAGCAAAAAAAATATTACGATTACCTCTCATTTGATATGTTGGTAATAAAACTTCTGGAGAGTTGATAAAAGTATTACGATGCATAACTCCTAACCTAACAAATTCTGCATTCTCTAACCCTGGTATCATTCTAAAAACCCGCTTTTGTTCTGGCCATCTAAGTTGAGTTTGAAATCCTACCATATTATAGAGTGTACCTTCAAGGTTATCCTTACGTAATTGAACAACTGCATAAGGTCGTTTCCCTGTCCTAGGATCTTCTAGTCCCACAGGTTTCATAGGACCAAAAGTTAATGTATCTTTACCTCGGCTTGCCATTTCTTCAATAGGCATGCATCCTTCAAAAACCACTTGTTTTTCAAATGATTTCAAAGGTACCTTCTTAGCGGTAATTAATGCCTCATAAAACTGCTCATACTCTTCTTTTGTCATAGGACAATTTAAATAATCCGGTGTCCCCTTATCATATCTACTAGCTAAAAAAGCTTTGTCCAAATCAATAGATTCATAACTAACAATTGGAGCAGCAGCATCATAAAAATACAAAAAGTCTGTACTTGTAAGCGATTTGATTTTTTGTGCCAATACATCTGAAGTCAATGGACCTGTTGCTAGAACAGTAGGTTTATTCGGATCTATATCACTAATTTCTCTATTATATAATGTGATATTTTGATGGTTTATAATTTCATTAGTTACTTCTTTACTGAAAGCTTCACGGTCTACAGCTAAAGCACCACCAGCAGGAACATAAGTTCTGTCAGCAACTCTCATTATTAAGCTATCTAATTTTCTCATCTCTTCTTTTAAAAGTCCTGCAGCATTTTCTAAAGATGCAGCTCGTAGACTATTACTACATACAAGCTCAGCTAAATTTGACGTATTATGTGCTTCAGTCATCTTAGTTGGGCGCATTTCAAATAAATTAACTTTAATGCCGCGTTTAGCAGCCTGATAAGCTGCTTCTGTACCAGCTAGTCCTCCTCCTATTACATTTAGCTCCATATCATATCTTCCTTTCATTCTCTAATTCTTAGTATTTTTACTAGAGTTTTTTTCTTTAGAATTTTCATCTAAAACTTCATCTATTGTATAGTCACAATCGGGGTGACTACACTGATAATACTTATTTTTTCGGCCTCGTTGTACTAAAAAAGAATTACACTTGGGACAACTCTCATTTTCTATAGGTTTATACCATGTTAAAAAATCACAATCGGGATAATTATCACACCCTAGGAACTTTCGTCCCTTTTTGCTTTTTCTTTCAACGACTTTACCTTGACATTTAGGACAAGTTACATCTAATTCTTTAACAAATGGTTTTGTGTTTTTACAATCAGGAAAACTTGGGCAGGCTAGAAACTTACCATACCTACCGTGCTTAACAACCATATATGAACCACACTTATCACATTCAACATCAGTTTTCTCTTCCTCAATCTCAATTTTTTTCATTTCTTCTTCTGCTTTATTTAGTTGTTTTTCAAAAGGTTCATAGAATTCTTTCAAAAATTCTTGCCAATCTTTATCCCCTTCTTCAATTCTATCTAGTCCTTCCTCCACTTTTGCTGTAAAATCCACATCAACTATATTTGGGAAAAATTCTTCTAACTGTTCAACAACAATTTTTCCTAGTTGGGTTGGATATAATTTCTTTTCTTCTTGTACAACATAAGTCTTAGACTGTATATTCTCAATTATAGAAGCATAGGTACTAGGTCTTCCTACCCCTTCTTTTTCTAAAGTTTTTACTAAAGAAGCTTCACTATACCTAGGTGGTGGTTGCGTAAAGTGTTGATTTGGTTTTAATTCCTTAAGGTCTAGTTCTTCTCCTTTTTTTAGTTCCGGTAATAATTCGTCTTTATCTTGATCATCTTTATATAATGTTAGAAAGCCAGCGAATTTTAATTGTGATCCCCGTGCTCTAAATTCCATTTTACCAGCTGATATATCTGCTGAAATAGTATCAAATTTAGCTGGGGTCATCTGACTAGCTATAAATCTATTCCATATTAACTTGTATAACCTAAGTTGATCTTTTTCTAATGCATCCTGCATTTTAGAAGGTGATAGATCAAACCTAGTAGGTCTAATAGCTTCATGAGCATCTTGAGCGCTTTTCTTACCCTTATAAGGACGAGGTTTACCTGGATGATACTCTTTACCAAACTCACTCTCTATATACTCTTTAGCTGCCTGAAGCGCTGTCTGACTAATTCTAGTTGAGTCAGTTCTTAAATAAGTTATTAGTCCTACATGACCTTCTCCACTAACCTTTACACCTTCATATAATTGCTGTGCTACTCTCATGGTTTTTCTAGCAGAAAAACCAAGGCGACGATAGGCATCTTGTTGTAAAGTACTAGTTATAAAAGGGGGATTAGGATTTCTTAACCTTTCTTTTTTCTCAACCTTTTTTACTATATAAGAAACATTCTTTAGTTCTTTTAAAATCTCGTTCATGTTTTCTTCACTTGATATTTTAGCTTTTTCGCCTTCTATTTTCTGTAACTTTGCTTCAAAGTCCATTCCGTCTTTTTGTAAATCAGCAATTAAAGACCAATATTCTTCTGGCTCAAATTTTTCAATTTCTTTTTCTCTATCACATATTAATTTAACAGCTACGGATTGAACACGTCCTGCACTTAACCCTTTTCTAACCTTTTTCCATAAGATCGGACTAATATTATATCCAACAAGTCTATCTAGTACTCTACGAGCTTGTTGTGCATTTACTAAGTCATATGCGATTTCTCTTGGTTCTTTAAATGCTGACTTAACTGCTTCTTTGGTAATCTCATTAAATATAACTCGACAGTTTTCTTGATCTTCTACATTTAATGCTCTTCGAAGATGCCAACAGATAGCTTCTCCCTCTCTATCAGGGTCAGCTGCAAGATATACTTTCTCTGCTTTTTTAGCTTCTTTTTTAAGCTCTGCTAAAGTTTTACCCTTACCTCTAATAGTTATATATTTAGGTTTAAATTCTTCATCAATTTCTATGCCCATTTGACTTCTAGGTAAATCTATTAAATGCCCCATAGAAGCCTTAACCTTATAATTTTTCCCTAAATACCGTTTGATTGTTTGAGCTTTGGCAGGGGACTCTACAATCACTAAGTTCTTAGCCAATACTGCCACCTCCACATAGAACAATTGTTTATTACTTTATAAATATACCTTAAATTTTAAAATAGATGATGTTTTATACATACTAATAACGTCTTTATACTTAGTATTCATTCAAAATATCTTCTGTACACGTTACTAATTTAGCACCTTCTGAAATCAGCATATTACACCCCTCACTATACGGGTTTGTAATATTTCCTGGTACTGAAAAAACATCACGATTATCCTCAAGGGCCAATTGTGCTGTTATAATAGCTCCGCTCTTTTTAGGCGCTTCTATAACTACAACTCCTTTAGAAAGACCACTTATTATCCTATTCCTAAGGGGGAAATGATGTTTTTTAGGTCTTGTACCTGGAGGAAATTCTGATATTAAAAGTCCTTTTTCTTGTATATTATTTGCTAAATCATTATGTTCTTTTGGATAAATTATGTCAATGCTACTACCTAATACTGCTATAGTTTTACCCTCATTTTCTAGACAAAGCTTATGAGCTTTTCCATCAGTACCTCTTGCTAAACCACTTACTATTACTACATTAGCTCCTACTAGAGAGGGGATAATCTTGTTTAATACACCAATTCCATATCCGGTTATTTTTCTAGTACCTACTACTGCTAATTTAAACCCTTGTAGTAGTTCAAGATTTCCTTTTGTATATAACAATAATGGCGGGTTATGGATTTCTTGAAGAAGCTTAGGAAAATTATTATAAGTTAATACATTTAGATTATATTTAAGAACTTTCTCCACTTCTAATTCTAAATTAATCTTATTCTTATTTATAATTATTTTTTCAACAACATCTTTTCTAATACCAACAGATTTTAAGTCTAGATAATCTGCCTCCCAAACTTTCTTAGCATCCCCAAAATGATCAATTAATTTAGTAATTCCTTTAGCTCCTAAACCAGGAATAAGCGTAAGTCCCATAAGAAAAGTTCATTTCAAATTAACCAGCTCCCACCATATTTTTTTCATCATAAAAGTAGTCAAACTAACTTTGAACAAGACGTAATTTGTAAATAGTATACACTAATATTATCTAAACAGTCAATTACTGCCAGAATACTATTATCTTTTTAAGACAAAATGATTCCACAGAATAAAGGTTAAAATAGTCCATAATTTACGTCCATTTAATTTAGTTTTAGATTCGTGCTCTGATATCAAACGTTCTATTTCTGTTATTTTGAAGAACTGTTCGCTCTCTTTCGATAATAAAATCTCCTTTGTCCATTTAAGAAATTCTCCATCAAACCAATAATCAGTTGGGACAGGAAAGCCAAGCTTTTTTCTACTCGAACTCTCTTTTGGAAGTGTTGTGTTCATTGCTTTTCTTAAGGCTATCTTTGTTTCTTTATTAGAGACACGCCATTGTCGTGGTAAATTAACTGCCCATTCACATAAATCTTGATTTAAAAATGGTGCACAAAGTTTTAAAGAGTTCGCACTTAACATCCTATCTGCTTTGACCATGATATCTCCTGCCATCCAAGTTTTCATATCAATATATTGCATTGCGCTCACTTCATCATATGAGCTGATTTCATCATATATTGGTGTAAATTTGTTATTAAGAGCATCTGATTTTCTGTAGTTAGAAACTAAAAGTTTATCTTTTTCTTCAGGAGAAAAAATATAAGCATTTCCATAATATCTTTTAGATAGAGGTGTAAGAGCTCGTTTCAAAAAGTTTTTTCCCTTAATATGTTTTGGAAATAGGTTTAATACTTTCATAGTATTATTTAAGAATGGCCTTGGTACTCGTTTAACCTTATTTAATGCAAGAGGTTCTTGATATATATTATATCCTCCAAAGAACTCATCTGCACCTTCACCAGAGAAAACTGTATCAACATGATCTTTAGCTAAACTTGCCACCATATACAACCCAAATGCAGATGGATCTGCTACAGGCTCATCTAAATACCAGAAGAATTTATCATGATTTTGTTTTATTGTGTTTGTTGAAATAATTAATTGATAATTTAATATCCCCAAATCTGAGACAAACTTTTTAATAAATTCCAGCTCATCGAATCTAGGTGAATGAAATCCAGCAGAAAAAGTTGGAATATCTGGTTCATAGAGATTTTTAATATTAGCAACTACAGATGCAGAATCTATCCCACTAGATAAAAATGCCCCTGGCCGATTTGAAGTCTTTAATTGATCTTCAATACTTTTTATAAATAGCTCTCTTGTTTTTTCTGGTATTTCTTCTTTTATTAACTTATTACTTTTTAATCCAAATTCAAAATTTTTGAATTGTGATACTTTACTCACTTTACCATCATACACTATACAATGACCTCCTGGAAGCCTATAAACATTTTCAACCATACTTTCTGGCTCAGGGGGGTACTGTAATACTAAAAATAAGTTTAACGTGTTTATATTTACATTTTTTTTAACTAAACCTGAAGCTAATAAGCCTTTTAGTTCAGAGGAAAAAATCATATCATTTTCGTTAAAATGATAATAAAAAGGTTTAACTCCAAAAGGATCTCTAGCACCAATAATATAATCACTGTTACTATCATAAATTACAAAACTGTAATATCCATTTATCATTTCTAGAGAATCAACGCCACCTTCTTCAAATAAATGTAATATAATTTCTTCATCATCCCAAGTCATTAAATCATGACCTCTATCATTTAAATATTTTCTTAATTCTTGAATATTAAATATACTAACATCACCTACTAATAACAAGTTTTTCCTCTCATTAACATAAGGCCGAAGATTTTGCTCAAAGCTTTTTAGTTTATTATTAAATGGATTAATTCCCATGGTGATATTTTTAAAAGACGTTATCATTTCTTTATTTTCACCACGATATTCTAATACATTAAGCATTTTCATAACTTTATTTTTTCTAATCTCGGATGGTATTTCACCCAAAATTCCAGCAAAACCACTCATAATCATCCTCCTTTTTTGAAAAGTTTATTAGGACTCTTGAGTTTTAATGTTCTCCATGTTAGTATATTTAGGAATCATCGGGAATGTTAATAAATAAAAAATTAATGGGGAGAGTTACATTGGTAATTGGACCGAGAGTATGGAAAACAGGTTTAGCTGTTACTATAACTTTATGGATAGCAGAATTATTTAGTCTTGAATATCCTTACCTTGCAGTAATAGCTACTATAATTTCGTTACAGCCTACTATAACTGATTCACTAAAAAAAGGTTGGGAACGCATTCAGGCAACAGCTATTGGAGTAATAATTGCTTTAGCTATAATGTTTGTTTTAGAAAGTACTCCCATTTTCGTGGGGATAGCAGTAATACTTACAATTTTGATTTGTCTAAGATATGGATGGACAGAATCTATAACACTTGCAAGTGTTACAGTAGTTATTATCATGGCTGGTTCACGAGATGATACTTTTGGATACGCACTTCAACGAAGTACTGTTTTACCGTTTGTAGGCATTATCATAGCAGTAGCTATAAATTTACTGTTTTCACCACCACAGTACTTAGAAATGGTTAAAAAGAGTCTTCGGGATTTGAACGAAGGAATAGAATTATTAATGATGAGAGTCATAAATAGCTTCTTAACATGCGAAAATTATAGCCCTGAACATATACAACAATTAGTCGACAAAATTTACGTCTTGTATGAAGATGCGAAAGAAAAATTTAATATGTACCAAAATGAACGAGGCTACAAAAAGTACTTTAATGGAAAAAAAGCTGCAGAACTTAGTAATTTAGAACGTGTATTAGAAATTATGTGGTTAATTGCACAACGTGTTATAGATATACAAAACGTCACTGATGAACGTTGTGGTCGGATATCAAAAATAGAAAATCCTAGTACTCAGTACAATGACTTATTAAACTCTGTCCAAGAATTCTTATTTCAAACTACAGCATTGGAGAAAAATCTGATAGAAAATTATCTAGAACCAAATGAAAATAGAAAAGATATAATTGAAAGGCAAATTGAAGAAATTACTACATTAAGAGAAAGTTTAAGAGAACGTATTAATGATTGGCAAGAAAGTCATTTAGGACCTACGCACATTCGCTCTTTAATTGAAATAGCAACCCTTGTCTATGACTTAGATCAAATATGTAATCTGTTATTCAAATTAAAGGAATTACAAGATAAATAAGACACCTTAAAGGTGTCTTATTTAGTATAATTGAGTCTGTCAAGTAATTGGTGTAAACATTCCGATACTGACATATAAGAATAACTTAATTACAGTATAAAATGCTGGGTAAATTGAGGGAGTTACCTTAGATAAGGGACTTCTCCCTCGATTTATCATTTTTGTTTTTATATGGTAACTAGTTAGTAAAGAACTCCTAGTATGCAACTACCAAAGAAAAATTTTCTCATATTCGTCCTTCGAAATAAATGCTTAGTTGTCCCAGTATCTGAGCCCAATTTTTTGTTCTCATAGTCCATTTTTTAGTGATATCCATAATCGCAAGATAAAGCATTTTTAATAATGATTCATCTGTTGGGAAG
>NZ_NIQC01000005.1 GCF_002216005.1 Natranaerobius trueperi | reverse complement strand
GATATGATGACATATCCAAAAGATACGAGGCATTGCACTCAAACCATTGAACCGCCAAGTACCGGACGGTATGCTTGGTGGTGTGAGAGGTCGGTAGATAAATTAATTATCTACCTCCTACTCGATTTCTTTTTAATATCACTCATATCATTTACTAATAATGTGAAATGGCTTTTTGCATGGCCATCTATATCTTCTAATTCTTCACTTACATACAACTTTCCAGTTACTTGTAGAGGTTCAAAGGTAAATCGCTTACTTTCGTTAGAAGGAAGCCAAACAACTACAACATCCATATGATCAATATTGTCATCGTCACAAAAAGGACAACTCTCACTAGGTTTATTTATTAAATAAAAATGATCTTCTCTATATGGGGAGATAGGTGACATGAAACCTTCTAATGTAATAGTTTTTTCGTCAATGTCAAAGGCCTTATAACACTAATCACTTTTGTATTACTATCAGTTTTAGTTAGATCATCTACAATATATTTGTCATATGATGTGGACTCTTTACATCCAACTATGAAAATCAAAAATAGACATATCACAGTAACTAGTTTTTTTGTTTTTAACATGAACTCCCCCCTTACTAGAGAAATTTAGTTGGTTCACTACGATATATTATCATACCGAATATTCCTCCTAATCCTAGACCACCGAGTAAGATAGTAGATAAAACTGTTAATTGCCCGGGGACTAATGTAAATGGTTGTATTAATACACCTGTTTTTTCGGTAATAATATCTGAAATTGCAAATATACCTAAATGGCCTAGTATAGAACCTAGAATAATACCTAGAAAAGTTATTGTTAGAGTGTCTAAATTACACTTAAAAAGACCGTCCTTCTTTTAGCACCAATAACCCTTAATAAAGCACTTTCTTTTTTCCTATCTAAAATGGATGAAGAGAGGGCAACTAAAATTGATAACCCTGATAGAATTAAAGTAATATAAGCCATTATCTGTAGTAATATAGTACCATCACCCATGATAGATACAAACTGTCGTAACACTTGTGGTATATGGAGTGCCTGTACATCAGATTGTGAATCGAACTCTTGTTGTATTTGAGATATTTCAACCGGATCTAATTCTTGTAATAATACTACTGTTACTTTCGAAAACCATTATAACTATCTCCCAAAGCTAACGGTACTACATTATTAATCCGATCATCTTGTTTTAGATCTTCATAAATGTCATAAGAGATATTACCAATAGGGTTTTCATAGTTAAAAATAGTACTTAATAACAGTTGAGAAGGACTTCCTTCTGGACTAACGACCATTGTAGTCCTTTCACTCTCTTTTTGTATACTATCATCGAAACTATTGAAAAGAAATAATATAGATACAACTAAACTTGTTCCTATTGCTACAGCAAAAATTGATAAAATAGTTAAAGCTCGTGCTACTGCTACTCTTTGTTGTTTACCTTTTGATAGTTCTTTTGGTTTATGGTATAACCTATGGAAGAGTTTTATTTGATCTAGTAACTTGTTTGCTTTATTTTTTCTATCTGTAATGTTTAATGAACTAGAAAAAGTTAAAGGTAATAATACATTTTCAAGACATTAATAGAAGGAACTAGATTGAAGTCTTGGAAAATATAACCGATATTATCACGTCTAAACTCATCTTTTTTAGATTCTTTCATTTTTTATATATTAGTTTTATTTATACTAACTTGTCCATTTTGAGGAGCAAAAAGGCCGGAAATTACATTTAATAAAGTGGTTTTTCCAGAACCACTTTGGGCTAATAATACTGCTTCAGAATGTCTAGTTAATTTAAATTCAGGTATATCTAGTACTTCTGTTTGGATTTTTTGTTTATTATAATTAACTTTAAGATCTGTTAACTTAACAATTGATTCATCAGTCATTTTACGCCTTTTAAGAGTAGCTATTATACATTGAATATTTTACATGGAATATTTTACATGAAAGTCTTATTGTAATCTATATGAAATTATTTGCTTCTTGTATTGAAAAAGTGCTAAAGTATAATAAATAATACTAAGGAGGTATCTAGATGCAGCAATTATTAGATCGTATGAAAAAAGATGGGATAATAATAGATGATAATATTTTAAAGGTTGATACTTTTTTAAATCATAAGGTAGATCCTAAACTAATGAAAAAGATAGGACAAGAATTTATAAATAGATTTAAGGATAGTTATATTACTAAAATACTTACAATTGAAAGCTCAGGGATAAGCCCTGCTTTATTTACAGCTTATGATCTAGATGTAGATATGGTTTTTGCAAGAAAGAAGAAGTCTCTCACAATGAGTGATGATGTATACCAAACAGAAGTTTTTTCATATACTAAAAAAGAAACTAATAATCTAATTGTGAGTAAAAATCTAATAAACTCTGATGACAATGTATTAGTTATAGATGATTTTCTAGCTAATGGTGAAGCTGCAAAAAGTTTAGCTAATATAATAGAACAAGCCGGTGCGAATTTAATAGGTTTTGGTATTGTGATAGAGAAAACATTTCAATCTGGAAGAGAAAAGTTGAATCATGAGGGATACAGAGTTGAATCTTTAGCAAGAATAAAATCAATTGAAAAAGGAAATGTCTACTTTTATTAGACATTTCCTTTTTTTATAGTTTGGTAGTTTTAGTTTTTCCACGCCATTAACTGGCTTTGGATAGCAGCAGCTGTAGCTAGTACTTTAGGTTAACGGATACTAAACTTCTGACAACCTTTATTCTGACTGTAATGGTTTAGTTATGGAATAATGAGACGGCTCTTTATTAGTCCCTTTTATCTTCATCCGAAAGTGCCATAAGATAAATATCTGTATTGTACTTATTGTTCATTTCATGTTCTAATTTTTTTAACCTGTTTAGGTCAGTAGATTCTAATTCAGCAAGTGGTAGTTTATCTAATTGATTTTTTTTACTCATCTGACACCTCCTTAAAAAGATGTTTAATATTAGTGTTTACTAAGAGACCATATATATTAAAATTTTAGAAATTTAGGGTTAAGTGTTATAATTTTAATTAGAAATATTTGAAAGTAGGTGAACAATGTGAGCAAATATAATCGAGTGGTTATTTTCGCTAATGGAGAGTATAATAACTTTGAATTTTATCGAAATAATATTAATGAGAATGATTACATAATTGCCGTAGATGGTGGCTCTAATTATACATATAGTATGGGGATTGTGCCTCATGTGATAGTAGGTGATTTAGACTCAATCAAAAAAGAAGTTTATGAAAATTATAAATATTCCAACACTCCTTTCGTAAAATTCCCGAGTGAAAAAGATAAGTCTGATTTAGAGTTAGCTATTATATATGCGATGAAACGTAATGTTCAAGAGATATTAGTTTATGGAGCATTAGGTAAAAGAGCTGATCATTTTTATGCTAATATTATGGTGATGTTAGAACCTTTGAATAAAGGAGTATCTATTTTTTTAGTTGATGAGCTACAGACAATTACTGTAATCTCAGATAAAGTTCTGATTACAGGAAAAATTGGAGATTATATTTCCCTTTTTCCAATAACACCAAAAGTAACAGGTATTTATACTAAAGGAGTAAAATATAGTTTAGAAGGGGACCCTTTATATATAGGATCCTCTTTAGGACTAAGTAATGAATTTGTTGATGATGAAGTGACTATTGAAATTAGTGATGGACTTTTATTAATTATAAAAACTAAAAATTCAGACAAAACATAACATATATTAGAAGGAACTTTATACTTCATGGTGAAAATAGTTAGTAAATGAAGTATTTTAGGAGGGTCTATATGGATGCTAAAACAGTGGGTGTGTTAGGTGGTTTAGGACCTAAAGCAACGGTTGATTTTATGGACAAGGTTATAGATAAAACCCCTAGTAGTAAAGACCAAGATCATGTACGAATGCTAGTAGATAACAATCCTAAGATTCCTGATAGAACAGAAGCAATTTTAAACGATTCACAAAGTCCATTATCATACTTAGAAGATATGGCTAAGGGTCTAGAAAATTATGGAGCAGATTTTTTGGTTATGCCTTGTAATACTGCACATTATTTTTATAATGATGTACAGAAAACGGTGAATATTCCATTTGTCAACATGTTGCAATGTACTGCACAATACATTAATGATGTGGTTGAGAGTCAGAATAGAAAAGTAGGTTTACTTGCAACCAATGGGACAATTAGAACAAAAATATATCAACAACAATTACAAGAATATAACTTAGAAGTTATTATACCAGAATCTTATCAGCATCAAGTGACAGAAGCGATCTATGCTGTTAAAAGTGGTGATATTTGTGATTCTAGCAGAAGGTTACTAGATGAACCTATTGGTTATTTAGAAGATGAAGGGGCAGAGGCCATCATCTTAGGTTGTACAGAATTACCTGTATTAGTTACAGACAAAAAAGCTGATAAAGCAATACTTGTAGACCCAACTGATATTTTAGCAGCCAAAACAGTTTCTTTTGCGTTAAATAAAGAAGAACAAAATAGACCTAATCATGGTAATATAAGCTGATTTTATCTTAAGCTTTTTTGTTTAGAAATATTATTCAAAACTTTCAGGAGGTGTTTTGTTTGTCACCTAAACCACTTGCTTATGTGAATGGTGAATTTGAAGACTTAGAGAACGCGAAAGTTGATGCTTTAGACCGTGGCTTTATTTATGGAGACGGTCTGTATGAAGTTGTAGCTATCTATGGAGGTAAGTTATATCAAATTGATGAACACTTAGAGCGTTATAAAAATGGTGCCGAAGAAATGTTATTTGAAAACTATCCTGCTCCTGAAGAGATTAAAAAGATCTCACATGAGTTATTAGAAAAGAGCGGAATAAAAGAAGGGATTATTTATTTAGAAGTTACTCGAGGAACAGCACCTAGAAAACATTCTTTTCCGGAACCACAGAAACCAAATCTATTTATGTTTGCAAAAGAAGCACCACGACCAGACGCCGAATTTAAAAACAATGGAATAAAAACGATATTAGTACCAGATGAACGCTGGAATAGATGTAATGTGAAAAGTATTAACCTATTACCAAATTGTTTTTATAAAGAAAAAGCCAATAGAGAAGGAGCCTATGAAGCAATTCAAGTGCATCGTTTAGGAGTAACTGAGGGGACTAGTACTAATGTCTTTGGTGTCAAAGATGGAGTTGTTTATACAGCCCCTACTGGACAAAGAATTCTACCTGGCATTACTCGTGATACAATTTTAAAACTAGCAGATAGAATAGGAATAAAAGTTGTTGAAAAGTTCTTATCTCCAGAAGAGCTTTATAATTGTGATGAAGTGTTTATTTCAAGTACCACTATAAAAATATTACCAGTAAAACAAATCGATCAAGTCACTTTCCCAGTTTCTGACTATAAGACTACTTTTGTGCTTCAAGAAGAACTTGAAAAGTATACTTTAGAAAATCGATAAGGTTAGGAACTTAATATAGGGGAGGTTTGTGAATGTCTGTAAAAATAACTGATACTACTTTAAGAGATGCACATCAATCATTATTTGCTACAAGAATGCAAACAAAAGATATGGAACCAATCTTAGAAACAATAGACCAAGTTGGTTTCCATTCCCTTGAAATGTGGGGAGGAGCTACTTTCGATTCTTGTATGAGATTTTTAGATGAAGATCCATGGGAAAGATTAAGGATAATCCGAAAAAAAATAAAGAATACAAAGTTACAGATGTTACTAAGAGGCCAAAATATATTGGGTTATAAAAATTATCCAGATGATGTGCTAGAAGAATTTATTAAACGGACAGTTGGAAACGGAATGGATATTATACGAATTTTTGATGCATTGAATGACATTAGAAATATGGAAAAAGCAATAGAATTTACTAAAAAAGAAGGCGGGCATGCTCAAGGTGCTTTGAGCTATACGATAAGTCCTGTACATGATGTATCAACTTTTGTTGACCTAGCTAAAAACTTAGTGGAAATAGGTTGTGATTCAATTTGTATAAAAGACATGGCAGGTCTACTTTCTCCATATAAGGGTTATGAGTTAGTTAAAAACCTTAAAAAAGAAATTGATGTGCCTATTCAACTACACAGTCACTCAACAAGTGGTATGGCGACAAGTACTTATTTAAAAACAATTGAAGCTGGGATAGACATTGTGGATACCACAGTATCTCCTTTTGCCTTAGGAACTTCACAGCCTCCTATTGAACCCATTTTGGCTATGCTAGCTGGTACAGAGAATAAACTTTCACTAGACGAAGATAATTTGAAAGAAACTACTGATTATTTTAAGAAAGTAAGAAAAGATCTTGAAAAGCACTCTAAAATGAATTTTACTGTAGATACAAATGTATTGAACTATCAAGTTCCAGGTGGTATGATCTCTAACCTAACTTCTCAATTATCTGAAGCTAACGCTTTAGATAAGTATGATGAAGCATTAGAAGAAATACCAAGAGTCAGAGAAGATCTAGGTTATCCACCGCTTGTCACACCTACCAGTCAAATAGTCGGAAGTCAGGCTGTGTTAAATGTATTGATGGGTGAAAGGTATAAAATGATATCTGAAGAAGTGAAAAATTATATTGCAGGATATTATGGAAGGCCTCCTCATGAAGTGAATTCAGAGTTAGAAGAATATATTCTAAAAGATAAAGAAAAAATTACTGAACGTCCTGCAAACTTATTAGACCCACAGTTAGAAAAAGCACGTGAAGATATTAAAGAATACATTGAAAAAGATGAAGATGTATTATCTTATTGTCTATTCCCTAATGTCGCTTTAGACTTCTTCAAAAAGAGAAAAGAAGGAAAGTTAAAAGATCCTTTAGAAACTGATAAAAAAAATAATAAAGTTAGTACACCAGGCCCTGCAGGCGATGTGTCAAGAAAAATGCGAGTTACAGTAGATGATGAAACTTTTGATGTTCACGTTGAAGATTTATCTGGTGATAAATCAAAAACTACTTCACATTCTACTACTCCAAAAAAACAAAAACCAAACCAAAATAAATCTCAAAAACAACAAAAATCACAAACAAAAGAAAAGAAAGGAGAACCTGAAACAACATCACAAGGGAACACAATCGATGCACCTATTGCAGGAAACGTACTAAAAGTACAGGTTGATAGTGGTGATACAGTAAACCAAGGAGATGTCGTAGTAATATTAGAAGCTATGAAAATGGAAAATGAAATCAAAGCTGAAGTATCGGGGACAGTTAAAGAGGTTAAGATATCAGAAGGCGGGACTGTAAATGCTGGTGATCCACTAATCGTATTATAGTAATAAATTAACCTGAGTCCGCTACAGGACTCAGGTTAATTATTAGAATGTGTGTGATTTACATTAGTAGTTTTATATGAGATAATAACCGTTGGTGATGTGTATGGTAAAGGATAAAATAATTAATATGAAGAAAAAAATAGAAGAAGTACTTAAACTAGAATCAACTCCTAAAAAAATTGCATTAGGTGCTGCAATTGCTGTATTCTGGAACTTCCTTCCGTCTTTAGGAGTGGGACCGTTCCTTTCAGCTTTTGCTGCAAGAGTACTAGGGGGAAGTATTGTTGCAGCAGTTACTATAAATTTAGGAACCGGTGTACTAATCCCGATTTTTTACACATTAAATATTATGATGGGTAGATTAATCATCGGTGAAAATGGCACTAACATTGAAGTGTCTGAACTTTTTAATAGAATGTTTGGTAATATTATAACTTATTTCGAAAATAGTATTGGTGAATCAGAAGTGCAATTTTTATTAGCTCAATTAGAAACGTTTTCCGTTGGATTTTTCGTTGGTGCAATGGTTAACTCTCTTATAGCAGCAGTATTTTTATATATTCTGTGTTATCATATTCTTATAAAGCGAAAAACAAAAAAATTGAAGCTTGAGAACTATTAAAAAAACTGCCAATATTTAAGGCAGTTTTTTTAATAAGCAGCATTTTCACCAGCTACCCAACCGGTAGAAAAGGCAGCTTGTAGATTAAACCCTCCGGTATACCCATCAATATCAATAATTTCTCCAGCTAAATAGAGATTTTTGATGATTTTTGATTCTAATGTTTGAGGTGAAATTTCTTTTGTTGAGACACCGCCAGCAGTTACAATGGCATCTTCAAAAGAGTGTGTACCAGTTACTGTAAGTTCAAAGCTTTTTAAAGTTGTGATTAATTGTTGTCTTTCTTTTCGCGTGATTTGGTTTACTTTTTTATCAGGATCTATATTGCTTTTAGATATTACAACTGGGATAAGTGATTTAGGTAGTAAGTCATCTAAAGAATTCTTGAAATCTTTGTTAGTAAATTTTTCAAAATCTCTTTGGATTCTCTGATCTAGCTTTTCATTATCAAGAGCAGGTTTGAAATCTATACTTAAATATAAGTTATCGTTATTTTTTGAGAAGTATTCAGTAGCGCTTCTACTGATAGATAAAATTATTGGACCTGATACACCGTTATGTGTAAAAAGCATTTCTCCGAACTCATCTTGAAGTAGTTTGCCATTCTTATTTTTCAGAGAGGCAGAAACATTTTTTAATGTTAATCCCTGAAGATCTTTAACGTATTTTTCTTTAATAAGTAAAGGTACAAGAGAAGGTTTTGGACTAATAATAGTATGCCCTAACTGTGATGCTAATTTATACCCATCCCCAGTAGAACCTGTAGCAGGATAAGATGCACCTCCGGTTGCAAGAATTATATTATCACTATAAAAGGCACCTTTATTAGTTTTAACACCTATTACTCTTGTTTCACTATTGTCTTTTTCGGTTAAAATTTGTGTTACTTTGATATTAGATTTTATTTTTACTTGTAAATTTTCCATAGATTTTAGTAAAGCTTTTTGTATCTCTTTTGCTTTATCACTTTCTGGAAAAACTCTATCACCGCGTTCTCTCTTCAATTTAATACCTAAAGACTCAAAAAAGTCCATTAAGTCGTAATTTGAAAAGCTATAAATTGGGCCATACAAAAAATAGCCATTTCCAGGAAAATTTTCAACTATTTCTTGCGGGTCTAAGGTGGTGGTTAAATTGCACCTGCCCTTTCCTGTGATCATTAATTTTTTCCCTAGGAAATCATTTTTCTCTAAAAGAATTACATTAGAACCTGATTTTCCAGCTCTAATGGCTGCTATCATTCCAGCAGGACCGCCTCCTACAACTAATGTCTTAGAACTCATTGAAATCTACCTCCATAGTACATTAAAGCCGTGAAAACGGCGTTTTGTTTTATTATTTATCTTTTTCTTTTATTGATACCTTTATGTCAAACTCGCCAATATTTGTGTTTATAGGTAAAACTAAAGCTTTATCTGTTGCGAGAGACAATGACTCACCTTTACTGATTACTATTTGTGGTGGTACTATATCAACTGTTTTAAGTTTTCTTCTTTTATCCTAACATTGTACCGTTCTTTCCAGATCATCTTAACCCTCCTCAATTAACAATTAAAAGTTGCTTTACTACAGTATCAAATTAACACATGTTTGTCCATTTATTTTCATAAATACCAATTCTATTAAGAATATTTAAAGGTATCTCTATTCTAATTGTCATTAAAGGATCAACCACTTGACAGATTTTAACCTGACCCACTAAACTTAGAAGACTTATTGCATCTTCTTTAGAAAGGGTACTAAACTTAGTCAAAAATTCTACTGTCTTAGAAGTACCGACAAAAACTGCTTCATCAAGTGTTTTTTCACTATGGATAACTATTAAGTTTTCTTTATTAGTTATCATCGGTAAAGGTAAACTAGAAGACATCTGAGAAATTTTTTCTATATCTAAAGTTACCTTTCCACTAACTTCTAACCCAGTCATAGACACCTCACCATCAGCCATTAAAGCATGTAGGTCTCCGAGTGCGAGTAGTCCACCTTTATGATTTACAGGTAAATAAACCGATGAGCCAGCTACAATTTCTTTACAGTCCATATTTCCACCATGTCCTTTTGGTGTTCCACAAGGTATATCTTCATTAGGTAGAGTCGTACCTATAACACCAATCATAGGTTTAATTGATAGCTTTAAATTATCAAACTCTGCCTTTTTATTATTTATAGGAATAATTTTGCTTGTTTCCTCTTTGATTTCATCACCTAGTACGCCAAAACCAGGAGAAGTTATCATAACACCAAAATCAGCTACTGAGATATCTTTTATATTGACTTTTAGGACATCTCCAGGAACAGCATCTTTGATGGCTATAGGTCCGGTAGCAGGATTTATTCTATCCCAGCCAATATTACTAAACTTATCGTCTGGTTTCTTTATTTGTTCTGTAAAACAATCGTACGTTTCAAATACTACTTCTTCCTTTGGATTTACTTCTAAAACAGGCGAGTTTTTCCCACTTAACTCATACAATACAGTATTTCTAGATACAAAATTCATTTAAATCCTCCTCACAAGAGTTTTTTTATTGTGTTCTTCACTTACCATTAAGAGTCCTTCACTATAGTCTTGCTTTCATTCTAAAAACTGGTTAAGATTTAATTAGATATTAGTATATAGATATCATAGGAGGTGGAATATATGCCTAATTATTATTTTAGGTGTCGTAGTTGTGATAATACATTTACTAAAAGAGTTTCGTATGAAAATAAAGGTCAGGTAACTTGTCCTAACTGTGAGGGTGAGACTAAACAAATTTTTACATCAGTTAAATTAGGTAATATAGGGGATATTCAAAGTTGTTGTGGTGGGGGATGTAGTGGTTCTAAAGGATGTTGTTAAGATAAAAAGTTTCGGGTAAGCCATAAATGGTTAACCCGAAACTTTTTTAAAGTATTGGTGATAATAATCTTGAGACAGATTCCTTAAATTTAGTTGAAATTCCACGTTTATTATAATCTTCTTCTGTAATCATAGATGAGTCGTCTAGATCTTTTAAAAATTGTTTTTGTAACTCACCAGCTATTTTATTATCATATAAGAAAGAATTAATTTCGAAATTTAGTTTAAAACTTCGAACATCCATATTTGCAGTTCCAACTGATGCTATTTGTCCATCTATAATTATTAGCTTACTATGCAAAAATCCTTTTTTATAAACATAACCCTCTGCGCCATACTCAAGCATTAATCCAAGATATGATCTATTAGCCCAAAACACAAAAGGATGGTCAGGTTTATCGGGTATAACAATCTTTATATCCACACCAGAACTTGCTGCTATTTGTAAAGCTTCTAGAATGCTTTCATCTGGTATGAAATACGGGCTCTGTAGATAGATTGATTTTTCTGCTGAATAAATCATTTTAAGAAAAAATGCTTTAATTTCTTCTGATGAAGAGTCAGGACCACTGGTTACAATTTGCATTCCAGTATTACCACGTTTTTTAATAGTTGGATAATATTCCGGAGAATACAATATATTTTCATTAGTAGCAAAGTTCCAATCTAAAAGAAATCGTTCTTGTAAGGATTTAGTAGCTTCTCCGACAACCTTTAGATGAGTGTCTCTCCAAAATCCAAACTTATCAGAAAGTCCTAAATATTCTAGTCCTACATTAGCACCTCCGACAAAACCAATCTTACCGTCAATTACTACAATCTTTCGGTGATTTCTATAGTTGATATCTAGAAATGAGGGATAAAATCTTGCAATTTTACCACCTGAAACTTTGAGTTCATCAAAGAAATCATCAGGGAGCTTTCTACATCCAACACTATCATATAATACTCGCACTTCTACGCCTTCACGAGCTTTTTTTGCTAACGATTTGACCAAAGCTTTACCTAAACTATCATCTCGAATTATGTAATAGCATATATGAATATGGTGGTTAGCAAGACGAATTTGTTTAAATAAGTTACGAAACTTTTCCTCTCCACAGTGGTAAAGTTCAATATCATTATTTTTTGAATAGAGTATCCGTTCATTATTTGAGTTTAATTGAATTATATTTTTTTGTTCTGTTTGGCTAATTTTCTCTCTTTGACAATTTAGATCTTCTTTAATTATATTTTGTTTATGTTTTTTATCTTTGGCTGTTTTTCTGTTAAAGATACGTCTTTTTTTTGGTGTCAATCCAAAAAATAAATATAAGATAAAGCCAAGAAAAGGAAGAGTAATTAAGATAAGTAACCATGCCCAAGTAGCAGTAGGGTTTCGTCTTTCTGAAAAAATTAATGTGATTACAAAAATTATGTTTAAGATAGGTATAGCTGATAAAATTATTGTTATTACATTCAAGTAAACACCCCCCGCAAAATATTTGTTAATTATATCATAACAAATATTTTGAAGTAGTAGTAGATAATTCATAAAAAAACCGACCTAATGTAAGGTCGGTTAATATAGAACTATTAAAATGGGCCGAAGTCAATTAATGTAGCTATAGTTACTGCAGATATACCAATCACTGTCCAAATACCTAATAAAGGTAATACCCACTTGAAATAACGTTCGAATGGAATGTTAGCCATAGCTAAACTGGCCATTAAGGTTCCACCAGTTGGAGTAATGAGATTGGTGAATCCGTCTCCATAATGGTATGCTAAAACAGCCGTTTGTCTAGATACATCCGCTAGATCAGCAATAGGTGTCATTATAGGCATAGTTGTTGCTGCTTGGCCACTTCCTGAAGGAATAAAGATATTCAAAATCCATTGAAAAGCAAACATACCATTAGCAGCTAATACTCGGGGCATTGTTTCTAGGGTAACTCCTGCAGAATAAATTATAGTGTCAATAATTTGGCCATCTTCCATTACAACTAAAATTCCTCTTGCTACACCAACAACTAAAGCTCCTAAAGTTAATTCACGAGCACCATCTACGAATTTGTTGGCTACACCATTCATCCCAAGTGAACCTACTAAACCAGCTATTATTCCTGTTGCTAAGAAGATTGAAGATATTTCATTAATATACCATCCATGCTGAAAGACACCAAAGATCATCGTGGAAAAACCAATAATAACAGTAATAAGAACAGCACCATGTGTTTTATTAAAATCAGGTATATTAGAACTATCCATAGTTTCTAAACTTTGTTGTTCAAGATCATGAACATAACTTTGTGTTGGATCTTCTTTAACCTTTTTAGCATATCTATTAACATACCAAATAGATGCTATTAAAAGTAATAGGTACACAACTATTCTGAATAACAATCCTGAAAACATTGGAAGTTCTGCAATTCCTTGTGCAACCCCAATAGTAAATGGATTCATTAACCCGGCTGCAAAGCCCACACGGGCACCAACTGAGACGATAGCTAATCCAACCATTGCATCATAACCTAATTGTCTACATAGTAAAACTGCTATTGGAATAAATGGGATAGTTTCTTCTGCTAATCCAAAAGTACCTCCACCAATAGAGAAAATTAAAATTAATGCTGGGAACAAAAGTTTTTCTCTACCTTGAAACTTATTAACAGCAAGACCTAATCCAGCATCAATTGCCCCAGTTCCTCTAATAATTCCAAAAGCTCCACCAACTACGAAAATAAAGAAAACAATATCTGCAGATTCAACCAAGCCTAATTGTACTGCTTCAAATACATCCATAATCCCGGAGGGATTAGAATCTACAAATTCAAAAGAATCTGCGTCTACTAAGGTACGTCCTGTTTCTTCATCTTCAAAACGCTCATATGTTCCGGCAGGTACTACATAAGTTAATAATGCAGCAAAAATAATAACTAAAAATAGTAAAGCATATACATGTGGTACTCTTTTCATTTTTTACACTCCTTTGTTATTATATAAAATTAATTTCTTGTTAGGTTATTAAAGCTAACTCATATTGAACAATTCTTATAATAAACTAAAGCCGAATTTTTGTCAACAAACACTTCGAATTACTGCCTGAATTTTAGCGTATTGAAAAATTCACGATTGCTGAGTTTTATTTCATAGACTAAAAATTGTCATGACTTTCAATAAAGAAAATTTGTCTATTGTCAAGATTAATGTTAATCTTTATAGTACATGGAAAAAATTAAGAAGGAGTGTAACCATTGAACTTTAAAGAACAAGCACTAAAAGCTCACAAAGAAAATTCTGGTAAGATTGAGGTAAACAGTAAAGTTTCTGTAAAAAACAATGAAGACCTTGCACTTGCGTATACCCCTGGAGTTGCAGAAGCCTGTAAAGAAATAAATAAAGATAAAGAAAATTCATGGGAGTATACATCAAGAAATAATTTAGTAGCTGTAGTGACAGATGGGTCTGCTGTTTTGGGATTAGGTGACATAGGTCCTGAAGCATCTATGCCTGTAATGGAAGGAAAAGCAGTTTTATTTAAAGAATTTGCAGGAGTGGATGGATTTCCTATTTGTTTAGAAACAAATGATGTAGATGATATTGTAAAGACTGTTAAATTAATGGCACCTACATGGGGAGGCATTAATTTAGAAGATATTAGTGCTCCACGATGTTTTGAAATAGAAAGACGATTAAAAGAAGAGACTGATTTACCTATATTCCATGATGATCAACATGGAACTGCAGTTGTGGCTGCTGCTGGTGTTTTAAATGCATTAAAGACTGTTAATAAAAAGTTAGAAGATATAAAAGTAGTTGTTAATGGCGCAGGTGCTAGTGGAGTAGCAATAGCAAAATTATTCTTAGATTTACAAGTAAACGATGTAATTATATGTGATTCTAGAGGAGTAATTTATAAAGATAGACAAGATGGGATGAATTGGGTAAAAGAAGAGTTGGTTGAAATAACAAATAAACAAAATATAACTGGTGATTTATCTGATGCCCTTCAAGGAAGTGATGTTTTTTTAGGGGTTTCTAAACCAGAGACAATTAATAAAGAGATGGTTTCTTTAATGAACGAAGATCCGATAGTTTTTGCTATGGCAAATCCTATTCCTGAAATATATCCAGATGAAGCTAAGCTAGGAGGGGCTAAAGTTGTCGGTACCGGTAGAAGTGATTTTCCGAACCAAATAAATAATGTACTGGCTTTTCCTGGTATCTTTAGAGGAGCGTTAGATGTACAAGCAACAGATATTAATGAAAAAATGAAAATAGCAGCTGCTTATGCTATTGCTGAAATTATCAATGAAAAAGACCTAAATTCAGATTATGTTATACCAGATCCATTTAACAAAGTAGTGGCAAAACAAGTAGCAAAAGAAGTAGCGAAAGCGGCAGTTGAATCAGGAATTAATAGAAAACCTATACCTGAAACATATAAATAAAATCCCCAAATGGGGATTTTATTTATTCTTCATATAAGATTGCAGCTCCCACGGTTCCGGGACCTGTATGTACACCGACTACTGGACCTATAGTGGAATAAATCTCTGCTTTAATTCCTATTCTCTCTTCTAACATTTCTTTTAACTGTTTAGCAGCTTTAGAACCCTTTCCGTGTGCTACTGCAAGTTTAATAGGTGTCTTTTCTTTAGCAAAATTTTCGAAACTAGTAACGATTTTTGAAAGAGCTGATTGTTGTCTTCTCGCTTTTCCAAAAGGAAAGAACTTTCCTTCTTTTACTGTAACTATTGGTTTGATATCTAATAATGAACCCATTAAATTTGATACTTTATTTATTCTACCACCTTTATATAAATATTCTAGAGTATCTAAGGTGAAAAGTAATTCAATATTGTCTTTGATATTACTTAAAAAATCTACTATTTCATTTGTGTTCCAACCTTCTTGTATCTTTTTACTCGCTTCAATTACTTGAAGCCCTATCCCTAAACTAATAGATTCTGAATCAAAAACTGTCACCTTGTCTTCGAAATTTTTGCTTGATTGAAAAGCAGCATTAATAGTGCCACTTAAGCCAGATGAAAGATGAATAGAAAGAACTTCATCATGGTCTTTTAAAAGCTTACTATATAAATCATCAAAGTCCTTAGGTGAAGGCTGCGAAGATTTAGGGAATATATCTGAACTATTTAGTAAATCATAAAAGTTCTCAGAAGTAATATCTATTCCTTCTTGATACTCAACATCTCCATGAATAACAGATAAAGGAATAATATGGATGTTATACTTTTCTTGTAATTCTATTGGAATATCTGCTGTACTATCGGTTACTAGTGCAGTTTTATTCATAGCTTACCCTCCTTATATATATATATATTTCACTCAAACTGCAGTTTTCTAAAAGTTCTGATGATATTATACAATAAAATATCGTAAGACTGCAAAAATTTAGAAGGTAAAGTCCCTTTGGTGATAGAAGATTAAAATATATTGAATATCATAGTAGGAGGTGTAAAAAAATGAAAATAGGATTGATTAGTGATACGCATGGTAGTTCAATAGCTTTTGAAAAAGCTGAAGCTATACTTAAAAATTGTGATGTGATATTGCATGGAGGTGATATTTTATACCACGGTCCGAGAAATCCACTTCCTGATGGTTATGATCCACAAAAATTGTCTCATATACTTAATAACTTAGAACAACCAATATATATGGTTCAGGGTAATTGTGATTCAAAAGTTGATCAAATGGTTTTAAATAAACCAATTTTATCACCTTTTTTTCATACTAATTTAGATAATCTTAATATTTTGTTATTACATGGAGAAGATTATAATGAGATCGACTTAGTTCAGCTCGCGAAAGACTATAACGTAAAATGTGTTATTACTGGTCATACACATATACCAGTGATAAAAGAGGTTGAAGGAATATTATTAATAAACCCAGGATCCCCTTCAATCCCAAAAACCGAAGATAAAGTACCGACAATAGGTTTGATAGATACTGAAGAAAATAAAGTCCAAATTATTTCTAATGATGATAAAACAATAAAAAAAGTATATCATTTGTATTAGTGTAAAAATACTGTAGGATTTTTTGGTTAGCAGGAAAGAAGGGTAATAACAACACAATTGCGTGTTGCTCCTAGTAAATCAGAGCTAGTATGTAGCTACTATAGTGTTGTATTAAAGCCACAGAAGAAGTTAACTGGTTAAAAAAAGAATTGAATCATGATAATGTACGGAAAGAACAACTTGACTAGAACGGATACCAAAGGCTTGAACAACATTAGGTTATTTGAGGGGGGGTTGAGTTTTCTCTTTTAAGCTACAGTGGGTTGACACGGTCATCAATTGTAAAAAACTTGTGAAATCTTGGATTGTGTGTTAATATTATTGAGATGCAGAGCTTTACTTACAGTGGGCTTTGTAAGTAAAACTCTGCCTTTTTGTGTATACTATGTGTATACTAATTATAAAGAAATGTATGAAAGGGGCAACAAAGCAATGACGAAGTTTAATGATTTAGGCCTTAGTCAATCTGTTATTAAGGCAACTTCAAATATGGGATTTGAAGAAACAACACCGATTCAGGAGCATACTATACCTCTTGTGATGAAGGGACAAGATATAATAGGTCAAGCACAAACTGGTACTGGAAAAACTGCTGCATTTGGCATACCGCTTGTTGAAAAGATTACAGAAGAGAAAAGTAAACAAACTAAAGGGTTAGTTGTAACACCTACTCGTGAACTTGCAATTCAGGTCGCCGAGGAAATCAATAATTTAGGACAATTTAAGGGGATTCGCTCTTTACCTGTATATGGAGGCCAGAGTATTGATCGACAAATTAAGGCCCTTAAAAAAAGACCCCAAATAATCGTGGGGACTCCAGGGCGTCTAATGGATCATATGAGAAGAAAAACCATTAGATTAGAAGAACTAGAAATGGTAACATTAGACGAAGCTGACGAAATGTTAAATATGGGTTTTATTGAAGATATCGAAACTATATTAGCATCTACTCCAGAAACTAGACAAACTTTAATGTTTTCTGCTACTATGCCAGATCGTATTAAGAGATTAGCAGAAAAATTTATGAAAAGTCCAGAAGTTGTTAGAACAAAAACAAAGGATCTTACAGTTCCAAGTATAGATCAAAGCTATATAGAAGTTCAGGAAAGGGACAAATTCAATGTTTTTTGTCGTTTGGTAGATATACAGTCTCCTGAAAAATCAATCGTCTTTGGTAGAACCAAAAGAAGAGTTGATGAATTAAGTAAAGCATTAAACACTCGAGGTTACTCAGCTGATGGTATTCATGGAGATATGTCTCAAGCAAAACGAGATAGCGTTATTAGAAATTTCCGTAAAGGAAATACTGAAATGTTAGTTGCAACTGATGTAGCTTCTAGAGGTTTAGATGTTACTGGTGTAACTCATATCTATAATTTTGATATACCTCAAGATACAGATAGCTATGTACACCGAATTGGTCGAACTGGAAGAGCAGGTGAATCAGGAGAAGCAGTTACAATGATAACTCCTAGAGAGCAGGGCCAATTGAATTTAATTGAGAGAGTAATTAAAAGAAAAATACCTAAAAAACCTACACCAACCATGGGAGAAGTTCTAGAAGGGAAACAACAAAAAGCAATACAAAAACTTTTAAGTTCAGTTAACCATAAAGAAACACTACAACATCAAAAATTAGCAGAAGAGCTGCTTACAGAAAATGACTCAATCAGTCTTGTTGCAGGTGCATTAAGGTTACTTACTGAAGAAGCAGAAGATACAGATGTGAAATTAACTGAAGAAGCTCCTGTAGTTAAAGGTAAACCAAAACGTAAAAAGACAAACAAAAATAATAGACCTGGTAAAAAGTTTTCTAATAAAGGTAACTATTCTAAACAAAGTGGTGGAAGAGGAAAGAAGAAATAAAAGATTCCGAGGACAAATGAAGTGTACCCGTTGTAAAGGACAATTTTAAAAAGGCCTAGGCTGATATCAGAAGATGATCTCTGTATTGAACAGGGGTCATCTTTTTTAGATTCCATTGTATCGATAGTTATTGTAATAGCTCATATATTGCTTTATTTCTTGTTTTAAGTCTTTTAAAGTTGTACATGTCTTAATACTGGCTTCATCTTTAAGATGTCCGAAGAATGATTCTTGCGGAGCATTGTCCCAACAATTTCCTTTCCTAGACATAGATTGGTGTAGTTTAAGTTTCTTTACCGCTTTTTGAAACTCTGGATGAGTATAATGAACTCCTTGATCCGAATGAATCAAGGCATCCTCTGCTTTCTTAAAGTAAGTATTCTTTTTTAGTTTTTTAAGGGTGTCTGTGGCTGAATCAATAGTTAGCCGATCGGCTAATACCTCACCTGTAGAACCATTCTTTATAGTTGATAAATAAGCTTTTTTTCCTTTGTTGTAATACAAATAAGTAATATCCGTTAGAAGAACCTTCCCTGGAACTCCTTGTTTGAATTCACGTTTTAAAAGATTAGGTACCACTCTATGTTCCTTTGTAGCTTTCATTATTCGTTTATATGGATTTGCTTTACTAATAGGACAAGTAATACCGTGTTTTTTCATAATGCGCCTAATTCGTTTTAAATTATAGACAACATTAAATTGTCCCGCGAGACATCTTAATTTGACGTGCACTTTTTTACGGCGTTTAAAATGAAAAGCTTTTAGGATAATCTATTTGACTTTGGCATTTCTTCTCTTTTTCTCTCTTTCGTTGTTGTGATTTTTCAGAGAAGTAATTATAATAACCAGATCGAGAAACACCAGATAAATTACATAAATAGCTTAGCATGTTCTGTAGTTTATATTTTTCTATAATCGAACGAATGAGTACAAATTTTTGATCAGGAGATAGGATTACCGGTCCTTCTTTTGCCCCCTTTCTGACCATCGCATCTTTTTTAGGAGTTCATTTTCTGCCTTTAGTAAGTTGTTTTTTTGGGCTTCTAATTTTGCATTTTTCTCCTCTAACGTTAGTTCTCTTTCGCGAGGCTTTCCTGAATCTTGTATCTCTTAGTCCAGCTTTTTCGATAAGCTGCACGCCATCTTTCACTTGCAGATTTAATCCTTTTAATCCCTATAATATCTACATTAAAGCCACATTCTTCAAATATTTCTCTTGGAAGCTTTCTTTTTTCATTTTCAGTAATAAAAATATGTTTAAGATTCTTCTGTATAGGTGATCCCTTTTGAACTAACTGATTTAACATAATGATTTTCAGAGAGTACTTTAATCTCTTTCTCAGTAAAATAGTTTTTTACTCATTTCGAATTCTCCCTCTCATTTTTTATTAATTATACAAAAAAGTACCCTAATAGGTAGACTTTTTTTCGTGTCTACTCAACAGGGTACATTTTAAAATCCTCGGAATCTTTTATTTCTAATTTATTTTGTTTTGCATAATTATAATAGGAGTATAAATAATGTGAGGTGATTAGATGCTTGAAACCAAAGTATTGAATACAAGTGAACAAATCAGTGCTTATTCAGATCCCTATCGCATTAAAATATTGTCTGAATTTTACCGGCTTGAAAGGCCGGCAACTGAAAAGGAAATTGCTGATTACATAGGAGATGATCCCAAAATAGTTCATTATCATATTAAAAAGTTAGAGTCTTCAGGTATACTTCAATTAATAAAAACTAAATCAGTTAATGGAACAACAACTACATATTATGAGCCGTCAGCTAAAAAGTTCAAAATTGAAAGAAAAGATATAAATGACTCCACTGAAAATGAATACCAAACACAGGTAGAAAAGGCAGTTCATTCTACTTTTGAATATTCAAAAAGTATTTTATTAACAAATATTAGAAATAGAGAAAAGTATAATGATGAAGAGAATGGTAGTATTTCATCAGTAACAGTACAGTTGACTCCTGATGAAATGCAAGAGTTTAGAGAGTATGTAATTGCTTTTATGAAAAAAAAGCAAGTGAAAGAAAATAATGAGGCTTTGAGTAGGGAAAAACAAAAGTACCATCTATTTTTTGTTACCACATTAATTGATTGAACAATAAAAAAACTGTCCCGAATTGGGACAGTTTTGTGAAGTCAGAGTTATGTTTTATAACTTAACTACTTCAGCAGCTTGAGGTCCACGGTTACCTTCAACAACATTGAATTCAACCTTTTGACCTTCATCAAGAGTTTTGAAACCGTCTTCTTGAATAGCTGAGAAGTGAACGAATACGTCATCTTCACCTTCTACTTCGATAAATCCATAACCTTTGTCTGAGTTAAACCACTTAACTGTACCTGTTTTCATTTAAACAAACCTCCAAAAAATTAAAATATTTTATTGACGTACGATAAAGAGAAAGTCCGCATATTATAAACTGCACCCTCGTACTTAAGAAGCGATGCATTTTATAATATGCGGACTTCACTTCCCTCATACGACACATTTATCATACCATCTTCTGTAGTAACTGTCAAGTAATAGTGTTGAATTTATATGCTGATTCTTAGGAGAAGGAACTTTTGTAATAGGAGACTAAAGTCACGAGAATGCGTGACGACTTACAGTATTGGTTGTTTTATTGGGTCTTTTTAATGATTTCTAACCAACTTAAAGACTTTTTAAAACCTTTTCTGGTATTTTTGAGGGTAACTAGCATTGAAAACTCTACACCTCGAAAATCCGGAGTTCTTGCTACATGAGTTTCTTTTGCAATATCTACTCTGAAGATCAAAGCAGGAGGTACTTTTTTATCTGTTCATTTTAATTTATTACAGGAATGCTCCTTATTTAATAGATTCAATATAAAAACTGGCCTCCTAATGGGAAGCCAGTTTTTTACTACTTCTTTCTAAATTGTTTATTTAAAGTTTTCTTTCTTAATCTAATGTTGTTGGGTGTAACTTCTACTAATTCATCATCATTTATAAATTCTAAAGATTCTTCTAGAGTCATTAGTTTAGGAGGTGCAATTTTAACTGTATTATCAGAACCAGCGGCACGGACATTAGTTAAATGTTTTTCTTTACATACATTAACATCTAAATCACCATCTTGACTTCTCTTTCCAATAATCATACCTTCATAAACCTGTGTTCCTGGTCCAATGAAGAATTCACCACGATCTTCTAGGGCATGAAGACTATAAAATGTGGCTTCTCCAGGTTTGAAGGCAACTAATGCACCATTATTTCGAATTGAAAAATCACCTTTATAAGGTTCATAACGAAGGAAATTATGATGTAGTACACCTTCACCTCTTGTAAGGGTAAGAAATTGTGATCTAAACCCAATCAACCCTCGTGATGGTACATTGAATCTTAGCTTAACATCATCATTTGAGAGGTTTTTAAACTCTAGTAGCTCTCCTTTTCGAAGGTTCAATGCTTCGATAATAGAGCCAGAATATTGGTCTGGTAGAGTCATAACAACTGATTCAATGGGTTCATTTTTTTTACCATCAATAGTCTTAAAGATAACTTCAGGCTTTGATACTTGTAATTCATAGCCTTCTCTACGCATTTTTTCAATAATGGTTGACAGATGAAGCTCACCACGTCCAAAAACATCAAAGTTTTCTGGATTGTCAGTTTCGTGTACCTTTAAACTAACATCAGATTTTTGCTCGATAAATAATCGTTCTTTAATTTTTCTTGAAGTAATAAACTTTCCTTCTTGTCCTGCAAAAGGACTTTTATTAACCCCAAAGGTCATAGATATAGTAGGTTCATCTATATGAGGGGTAGGTAGTTTATCTGGGTTTTGTGGATCTGCTAAAGTTTCACCAATATTTATCTCTTCTATACCTGAAATAGCAATTATATCTCCTGCTATAGCTGTTTCGATAGGTGACTTTTGTAAGTTTTCATAGGTGAATATTTGACCTGCTCTTACTTTTTTACTGGTTTCTTCCCCTATAACTACAAGTTGATCATTTTTAGAGATAGATCCGCGGTTTATTTTTCCAACTGCGTATTTACCTAAAAAATTATCATAATCGGTACTAGACACTAGCATTTGAAATGACCCATTTGGATCAACGTTTGGAGAAGGAACTTCGTTTAAAATAGTCTCAAATAAAGGTTCTAGGGAATCACTGTTTTCATCAGTTATCGGAAGACTTGTATAAGCAGCCCCTTTTAGAGCATTTGTAAAAACAATTGGAAATTCTAATTGTTGTTCATTTGCCTCTAAGTCAAAAAATAGATCAAGTACTTCATCTGAAACTTCTTGTGGTCTACCTTGAGGTCTGTCAATTTTATTAATTACAACAATGGGAGAAAGTCCAAGAGACAGAGCTTTTTCTAATACAAATTTGGTTTGTGGCATAGGTCCTTCAGCCGCATCAACTAAAAGTAATACTCCTTCCACCATATTCAATATTCTTTCAACTTCTCCACCAAAGTCAGCATGACCAGGTGTATCTACAATATTAACTTTAGTTCCTTTGTAGTTAATAGAAGTATTTTTAGAGAGGATTGTTATACCTCTTTCACGTTCTAAGTCATTAGAGTCCATAATTCGTTCATTGACAGCTTCTTTTTCATGAAAAACTCCACTTTGTTTTAGAAGTGCATCAACTAAAGTAGTTTTTCCATGATCAACGTGAGCAATCAATGCAATGTTTTTGATGTTTGTAGTTTCCAAAATAATTCCTCCTAAAATTTACAACTTGCCTTTAAGATAACTTATATAGTATAGCAGATTATCAACTTTAAAAAAAGTTTCTAGCCTTATAAATATAACAAGAAGCCATTTCATTAGTAGTTTTTTAATTTAATTAAATTAGTATTATAAATTCTGAAAACTTCATATGAAATCTCTTTATTATTTGTTAGCTTTTTGATATGATTAAGTTAAAAAGTAATGATTTAACAAAGGAGTGAAAAAAATGGGAAAAGAGTCTGAATCCCTCAGTAAATATATATCTGTTCTTTATAAATACTTGAATTATTATATAAATCATAAAGTGAAAAAATTTAATATAGATAAGTTACAGGTGGAAATTTTAACTGAGATCTATCATAACGAAGGTGTCAATCAAAATGAATTAGGAAGTATTCTAATGCTAGATAAGATCACTATTACAAAAAGATTAAAAGGACTTGTAGATCAAGGGTATGTGAAAAAAGAATGTAGTTATAAAGATAAAAGAGCAAAAACATTATATGTAACAGATAAAGGAAAGTCTATTATAGGAGATTTAAAAGAAATTTTACAAGAAACTGCTGAGATGGTATCTAAAAATTTATCTATAGAAGATGAACTTTTACTAAGAAACTTACTACAAAAGATGTCAGATAACATGTATCAAGAGTTAGTAGATAATAGAGAATTAACAATGGATAAAAAGAAAGTATTAAAATAGGCGATTTGGAGGGTTTTCAATGAAATCTCTAACAAAGCACCTTTGGTTTAATACTAATAAAAGAAGAGAGTTTATTAATATTACAAGACAAGTAGAAGATGTTGTAAAACAAAGTGGTGTACAAGAAGGGTTATGTTTGGTAAATGCTATGCATTTAACGGCTAGTGTTTTTATCAACGATGATGAATATGGATTACATAAAGACTATGAAAAATGGTTAGAAGAATTAGCCCCTCATGAACCTGTTTCACAATATGACCACAATACATTTGAAGATAATGCTGATGCACATATGAAAAGACAAGTTATGGGAAGGGAAGTTGTTGTTGCAATTACGAATGGAGAACTAGACTTTGGTCCTTGGGAACAAATTTTTTACGGTGAGTTTGATGGAAACAGAAAAAAAAGAGTATTAGTTAAGATAATTGGTGAATGAAAAGCTGCTAAAAAGGCAGCTTTTTGTAATTATTATGTTATATATTTGGAAGCTTTTTAATACATTTAAAAAAGTAGGATAATTTCGAATTTTCAAAATTACTATTACATGATAAAATGTAAAAGAGAACTTAATCCAAAAGGGAGGGATTTAGTTGAAGATCTGGAGAGTAGATCTGTCCAATCACAAAGTAGCCCAAGAAGAAGTGCCTGAAAAGTATCAACCTTTAGGTGGTCGTGCTTTAACATCACAAGTTATATACGATGAAGTCGATCCTACAATTCATCCATTAAGTGATGAAAATAAGCTGGTCTTTGCACCAGGTTTGTTATCCGGAACTAGAGCACCTAGTTCAGGACGAATTTCAGTAGGGAGTGTAAGTCCATTAACTAAGGGGATAAAGGAAAGTAATTCTGGTGGAACAGCATCCCAAGATTTGGCTAAACTGGGAGTTAAAGCTTTAATAGTTGAAGGTTCTTCAGAAATAGATAATTTAGTTTTAGTAATTGATAAAGATGGATTAAGACTAGAAAAAGATGAAAGTTTAAAAGGGTTAGGTAATTACGACGTAGGAGATAAATTAAGAAATAAATACGGAGATAGTGTTACTGTTGTCTCAATCGGGCCTGCTGGTGAATATAAGATGACAGCAGCTAGTATAGCAGTAACAGATACTGATGATAGACCTGTTAGAGCATTTGGAAGAGGTGGATTAGGCGCTGTAATGGGAGCTAAAGGTCTGAAAGCAATAGTAATCAACGATGAAGGTTCTTCTGGAGTAAATTTACAAAATGAAGATGCTTTTAAAGAAGCTAGTCGTAAATTTTCAAAGATTATCCTTGGTCATCCAGTTTCTGGTGAGGCTTTAAGAACTTATGGAACTGCTGTACTAATAAATATACTAAATGAAGCAGGTGGACTACCTACTAAAAACTTCCGTACTGGAAGATTTGATACAGCTGATAAGACAAGTGGTGAAACAATGACTGAAACTATTAAAGAAAGAGGAGGAAAACCTAGCCACGCTTGTCATCCCGGTTGTATTATGGGGTGTTCAAATGTTTATCATGATGAAAATGGAGAATATCTGACAGCAGGGTTAGAATATGAAACTATCTGGGCTTTTGGGGCTCAGTGTGAAATTGACGACTTAGATTATATAGCATATTTTGATCGTTATTGTGATGATATTGGTCTTGATACAATAGAAACAGGTGTTTCTTTTTCTGTTTATATGGAGACAGACTTTATGGAATTTGGTGATAAAGAAGAAGTAAAAAGAATCTTTGATGAAGAAATTAGAAGTGGTACTCCACTAGGTCAAATCATTGGTTCTGGAGCAGATAATATAGGGAGAGTATTTGGAATAGATCGTGTACCTACTGTTAAAGGACAGAGTATCCCTGCATATGATCCTAGAGCTGTAAAAGGTGTAGGTGTTACTTATGCGACTAGTACTCAAGGAGCTGATCATACTGCAGGGTATTCTGTGACTGCTAATATTCTTAAAGTAGGTGGAGAAATAGACCCACTAAAAAAAGAAGGTCAAGTTGATCTATCTAGAGATTTACAAGTCGCTACAGCTGCTATAGATACCACAGGACTGTGCTTATTTGTTGCTTTTGCAGTGTTAGACAATGAAGATGCGCTACCATCAATTGTAGATATGATTAATGCACAATACGGTACTGAATTGAATGTAGACGATGTTTCTAAATTAGGCAAACAAATATTAAAAATAGAGCGTGAATTTAATGAAAAAGCTGGATTTACAAAAGCACATGATAGGTTACCGAAGTTTTTCAAATCAGAAAAATTACCTCCTCACAATGTAAATTTTGATTTAGAGGATGATAAACTAGATGAAACTTATAAATTTTGATTTTAATGGGTCGGCTAAAACCGGCCCATCTCCTTTAAATACCACTAATAAATAACTGAGGAGAGTGGTGAAAGTGGCTAAAGTTGAGATTAGATGCTTTGCAACCTTGCGTGATCTTTTACCTTTTGAAGCAAAGAATGGAGTATATAAATATGAAACAAGAAAAACCACAATTGAAGGTATTGTAGAAGAACTTTCCCTTCCTAAAGACAAGCTACATTTGATCCTTAAAAATGGTGTTAGGGTAGAATTAAACGAACCGATAAAAGATGGTGATAGAATAGGGCTATTCCCACCGATTGGTGGTGGATAAGTTCTAGTAGAGACAAGAATCTATTAGTTTATTTTGGTTATCTTTTGATATTAAAGTTTAATCTTTTTAGGATCCGAACTAATTTTGTTCGGATTTTTTTTGTTTTTATGTTAAAATTTTAATATAATAGCAGTAAGAAAGGAAGGTTTGATGAGAGACGTTTACGCAGAATATCAAAACCGAAAGCAAACTTACCAAAAAAAGTTACAAGAGAAAAGTCAATTAGTAAATCGTATTGGAAACTTTAGATTATTAACTGCTTTACTAGGTATCTTTAGTTTTACTTTATCAATTATCTATTTAAATGGCTCATCAGCTGTATTTTTGCTATCAGCTTTTTTTATATTATTTTTATTCTTAGTGAGAAAACATCAAAAAATCACAGAAGAATGTAACTATTTATCTTCATTAGTCAAAATAAATCAAAAATCAGTTGATAGGATTAATGGTGATTGGAAAGATTTTAAAGATACAGGAGAAGATTTATTAGATGAAAATCATATGTTTGCACAAGATTTAGATATATTTGGTAAAGCATCATTGTTTCAATGGATCAATACAACTACTACATACATGGGAAGGCAAAAATTAAAAGAGTTTTTACTTTATCCATGCCAGAATATTGAAGAAATAAAAAAACGGCAAAAAACTATTATCGAACTGAGTAGTCAAATTGATTGGAGACAACAATTACAAGTAGAAGGAACAGTTAGCTTGGTAAATAATAGAAATTATTTACCTTCAAAAGAGCTATTTAAATGGGCTACAAAAGAAATAAATTCTATTTATACTAAGCCATGGTTAGTTTATTTAATACGAATTTTGCCTTTAATAACTATTATTGTAATACTCTTATATTTTTTTGGTGGTCTTCCATTTTACTATCCATTTATTGGGATATCGCTTCAGATTTTATTAATAGCAATAGGGTACAAGGATCGAACTGAAGATTTTTCTTTAACACAAAATCATGCGCCTACTTTAAAAGCATATAAAAATATGGTGCAATTAATTGAAACAGCAAATTTTTCAAGTGAACAATTATTAGAATTACAAGAGAAGTTAGTAAAAGAAGAAGATACAGCTTTAGAACAATTAAATAGACTAGATAAGATTGTTGATGCAATATTTCATCGAACAAGTCAAATGTATTTATTATTTAATATTTTATTTTTAGCAGATTATCATTTAAAAATAGCGTTAGAATCTTGGAAAAAAGAATCTGGTAATAAACTTCCTAACTGGTTTGATTGTATTGGTTATGTAGAGGCTTTATCGAGTCTTTCAGTTCTTTCATTTAATAATCCAGATTGGAATTTACCTTCGTTTACTAATGAAAAAAGTGTGTTAGAAGCAAAAAACCTCGGGCATCCTTTATTAACAGAAGATAGAGTTTGTAATGATCTTATTATTAAGCCACCAACAAGTATTTTATTAATAACAGGGTCGAATATGTCAGGTAAAAGTACATTACTTAGAACTGTTGGGATCAATTTGATATTAGCATATATTGGAAGCGCGGTGTGTGCAGATTATCTAAATTGCTCAATTATGAAAGTTCAAACTTGTATGCGAGTAAATGATGATTTAGATAAGAATCTATCTTCATTTTATGCTGAATTATTAAGAATTAGAGACATAGTAAAAGAAGCAAAACAGGATATACAAGTTTTTTTCTTATTAGATGAAATTTTTAAAGGGACTAACTCACAAGATCGACATATTGGTGCAAAAGCTGTTATTAATAATCTAAGACAAGATGGTGCAGTAGGGTTAGTATCTACACATGATTTAGAATTAGGGGCCCTTGAAAAAGAACAAGCTGGTATTAAGAATTATCATTTTAGAGAATTTTATCGTGACAATGAGATAATTTTTGATTATAAGCTAAGACCTGGACTTTCACCAACAACGAATGCTCAATTTTTAATGAACATGGTTGGTATAGATACAAATGATGACTAAATTGCGATGAAGAACCAAATAATCATAATTATTTCAATGATTAATTTAAGTAATATACCACCTAAAAGACCAATTAATGTCCCTAAACCTGACAAAATGGCTTTATCAATGGGGAGCCCTCTAACTAATTCAGCAATCAAAGCACCTAAAAATGGGCCAAAAATAAATCCAGGAATATTGAAAAATAGTACTCCTATAAAAAGTCCAACTACGGCACTAAGCATTGCTATTCTTGAACCACCGAATTTTTGTACACCCCATGCACTTGCAATATAATCTATTAGAAGTACTAGTAATGCAGCTAATCCTTGTATAAGAAAAAATGTAGCAGTCAGTTCTTGAAATTCTGTTAAAATACCGTAAATAAACATTCCAATCCATATCAGTAATACACCAGGCATAACCGGTAAGAAAGTACCAATTAGCCCTAATATGAAAAGAAAAACTGGTATTATTATTGTAAAAGCTGTCATTTTATGACACTCCCTATTTTGAACTTTCAACTAAAACCTATCTAGGTTCAGTTTTCTATACTATATATTTTATTATAGCATTTAAATATATAAAAGATATTTACCAAAAAATATGCTCCCTGTTGGTGACTTATTATTTTGTCACCTCAAGGGAGCATCGTAAATTAAACCCCTTTTGGGGTTAAAAATTACTCAATATCTTTAGGTTTACTTGGAGTTGAAATATTTGATAGAGCACTTCCAGCCTCTTCATCAGTTGCATCTTCTGTTGCTAGGTCACCTAGAGCAACCATGCCTATTAAATCTCCATTTTCTATTACTGGTAACCTTCTAACTTGAAATTTTTTCATTAGGTCTACTGCTTCTTCAACTGGGGTCTCTGGTGAACAGCTAATCACTTCAGCTGTCATTGCCTCTTCACAAGGTATCTCACCTGTATGCCCTTGAGCAACGTTTCTAGTAGTAATATCCCTGTCAGTAATCATACCTACAACTTTTTCGCCATCTTCAACAGGAAGAATTCCAATATATGCATTTCTCATTATTTGAGCAGCTTTAGAAATATCTTCACCTTTGTTTATAGAGTATACTTCAGAAGTCATTACATCTTTAACTTTCATTTAGTATCCCTCCAAAATTTTAAAATTGTTGTGGTAATATCTTTTGAGTTTTATTTAAGAAATATAAGTGTTAGTTTGTAGAATAAAAAATTGTCTTTTTTTAAGTTTGTTTTTAATTGGTTAACAGGAAAAATAGTGTTTGAAAAGAATATATTAGTATAACTAAAATTAAGGAGATTGAATTATGAGACAGATTTGTTCTATTTTATTAGGGATACTTTTATTTTCAAACTTAGGCATTGTACAAGCTCAAGATATTACTTTATCATTGAATGATGAGCCACTCTCTGCTGATTTATATGTTAAAAACGGAAACACTAAGGTGGAAGCAGGTGTAATGGAAGATATGTTAGAAGCTGAATTTGAGAGTGAGTATGTATCTTTGAGAAACACTTTAGAGAAAGAAGAGGCAAAGGTAGATTGGAATTCAGAAGATAATACTATAAATGTAACTATGTCTGATAATGAAGATGAATTAACTCAAAAATCGATAGATGAAATAACTGATAAAGCTCGAGAGTACTTAATAGACAAAAATAGTTTAAGATTAACAAAAAGCTATGAACTCTTTCAAGACTGGCTACAAAACACCTGGGAAGGTAACTGGCAGACTGATGAATGGGACTTTTTCAAAGGTCAGACAAACTTAACTCAAGTTTCTAAAGAATGGCTTATTTTCAGAGAACAAAGCATGTTCATGGATTTTATTCAAGATAAAGATTAAATAATTTCCTGGGTAACCGCAAAAGGCCAAAAGATATTAGGTTTTTCGACAGATTGAATACAAGGGGGATTTCATGAGCTTATTACGTAAGGTAGGTAAACTATATCCGTCAGAAAAAGCTGTTCTTAAAGAACTATATCGAGATTTTAAACCAATACTATATAAAACTGTCCACCAAATAACCAAAGACGAGAAAATTTCGGAGGATATAGTACATAACACTTTTATTAAGATATCAGACAAACTAAATGAGATTGATAATATAACTGAACTCAAAAGATATATGACAGTTATAGCTAAAAATGAGGCTTATGATTATTACAATCATAATAAAAGATTCTATAAATCTGATAAAACAGACGAACTTAATAAAGCCGACGACAATTTTAACCCGGAAAAACGTACCATAGAATCAGAAACCATGGGATTAGTTAACTCCCATATACAGCAGTTAACACCAAAATATAAATCAATAATATATTTTAGGATATCAGAAAATAAATCATTTAAAGAAATTGCTAAACAATCCCAAAAAAAAGAGACTACCCTTAGGTCTAATTATTCAAGAGCTGTTAAGAAGATTAGAGATAAGCTCTTTAAGGCAGGTGATTTAAATGACTGAACAAGATAATTTTGAAAAATTACTTGCCGATATAGAGAGACATAGGGGTAAGAAAAAGTTGAAAAAAGTAGGCAAAACTCTAGTGTCTATCATAGTATTTTTTGTAATAATTAATTCATTCGGATTTTTCGATAACCAAATCACTGCTTTAAGATCAACTTTCTTTGAAATAATTAGTCAAGAGGACTCTCAAGTGCAATATGCTTGGCTTTCTGATGAATTTGACGAGGAATTAGACGTAGAAGAACTTATACTGCCTGAATACCTTCCTCAAGGATATGAATTAGAGGAATGGAATATAATTAACAAAACTCCAGAGGATTATCAAGTTTCTTTGTTATTTGTTAATAAAAAAGGGAATAGTGAAATATTCTTTACTCAAAAAAAAATCAATGAAGGTGCACATGTGAGTGCTGGTTTTGGCAAAGCGTCAATTGAAATCATCGAAATCAATGGTAATAAAGGAATAGTAGCCCAGAACAAGAATGACTATAATGGGATCTCTTTTATTGATAACAGGGGGATTGAGCATAGTATTAATGGACAACTTTCAAAGGATGAATTAATTAAAATAGCTGAATCATTAAACTAGGAACCCAAAAAAGGTTCCTAGTTATTTTGTTTATTCAACTATAATTGAAGAGGTTTGGGTTGTTTCTGTTTGTCTCAAATGACCGTCAAAAGCATTATGTGTACCAATTGCTCTATAATAGCCTGGTTCCACACTTTCTGTTTTAGAAGTAGTTGCTATTCTTTCATTGTTATCAGAGGTTCTTACACTTGTAACATCAGTCCATTCACTTCCAGTCCACCTTTGTAATGTCACTTCAACTGTTAAACTTTCTACTGAAGAATGTGTTTGTGTAGTCCCTTCTATTTCAACTTTTCCATTTCCTACATCTTCAATTGAAGATACATATCTATATAACAAATTGGCTAAGTCTGGACTGATCCTACCTTTTTCAACCACCACTTCATCCTCAGCGTAACCATCTTTGGCAATTTCCCCCGGCGGCGGACTAACATCTCCTTGAGCTAATACTGTCCCAAAACCTGCTAACATCAGTACCATTGTTAATACTACTACCTTTCTAAACATAGATTATTCCTCCTTTGTTTTGTTTTCTATACTAATAACAAAAAAAACTAAAAAAAGTTGCATTTATTTTGCAACATTTTCTCTTATTGAGAGTTAGTAAGGTGAAAAGAATAAAGTTTTTTAAGGAGGGATTTAATATGTAAAACTCAATCTAAAACTTAGCAGAACTTAAAATTTTTAAACAGGGGGATTAAAATGCTGAAAATTGTGAGTACGTTTCAGAAGACTACTTTATTCATTTTTGTTTTATGCCTGGTATCTTTTGTTGGGACGGTAGAAGCTAATGAGGTTCCAAACACTCCAGGACAGGGACAGGGTCATGGACCTCCTGAAGAATTTAGGGAAAATGTTCTAGATTTTAGAGAACTTCCGGAACCAAAAGGAAAAAAAATAAGCGATCCTTTAGAGGATGAAATAATAGGAGAGTTGGTTAGAGAAAAAGCACGAAATAGAAATGTTGATGCTGATAAATTAGTTAATGACATTCAAGTTTGGAAAGAAAAAGTAGAAGCACCTAAATTGCAAACAGAGACTAAAGGTAATGCAGTACATAAAGCTAATTATGTTATAGAGTTTGGATATGATTTGGTTTGTATTGACGATGGTGACATTGAATTGGAAAGTAATGGCTGTGCTTTTGTAGAAGAGGATACAGGAGGTAGTGATAACTACTACACCGATGGTGGCAATGTTGTTTTATCACAACATTTAAGAGTGGATTTTGAATATTGGGAACCACACGACAACAATGAACCTGCTTATGTTTTACAAAGAGCTTATACTTGGTGGCAAAGAGATAGTTTGAACTGGTCGGTTAATGATGCAGTACTTACAAAAAGTGTAGCTGGTTTTCATTGCGAAACTAGTAGATCAGAACCTGGAGTAACTGCCGAAAATCACATTGGTACCCCTGCGTGGTCAAATGAGGATCCTAATTTTACTCTTGTATATGAAGAAGATGGATTGTCAAATTTAGATCCTTATATACCAGCTTATATGGATCATCCGATGTTTGCACAAGTAGAAAGCACTGTATTAGAAGGGCCAACAGAGGTCCGATCAGATTGGCCAACCCGTTATGATTTTAATTAAACAAATAAATTTTTAGTTCTTACAAAACTCAAATAACTAAAAAAATAAAACTAGAATTGAGCACCTTACAATGCAAGTTATTAAAGTCTAAACTAAGCAGTAAATCTTTGTTTAGTAGCAGAAAAGGCGAATTCGTAAAAATCTAGGACGTGTAAATATTACTATGTAAGTTTAACAAGTTTTGGTGTAGAATTTCTTTAAACCTTCTACACTTAGCTTTTGCTTGAAGCTGCTAAATGTTGAAGTGTCTGTACGCTATCAGTAAGGACGTAGGAATAACAAGCGTATTTTAAGAGTCTATGTAGTTATACTTGTTACAGGAATAAAAGGTAGTTAGGACACACAAGATTTTCAAATAACCTTCACAAAAGGAGTACAGAGAAGCCAGGTTAGGTAGAACGAAAGAATTTATGAGGGCCATAGGGGACCCAACGAGATATGGCAGGTAAAACCATCAAGCATAAGTGGAGTTCCGCCATATTTAATATTAGGCTTGTGATCAGCTAAAGGATTCTATCTCTTACAGATATTATAATATATTCAAGTTTCTGCTTAACTACGAGATTTTTAGAATGAAAGAGTTTATTAAAGAAAACTTTACTTATAGAGGGAGGTTAATAAAGTGAAAAAATTAATTGTATTGTCTTGTATAATGGCTTTGGTATTTTTAAGTCTTGGTTTCCAGACTACTTCAGCTCAAGCTGTAGATGAGATAGTAAAAATACAAGAAATACCTATTAATAGATATCAACCGAAAGGTAATGAAGTAGCATATGAGCAAGTTAAAGAAAATAATCCAGAAATTTTAAAATTTGTTGATAGATTAAAAGAAACAAATTTTAAAAATGCAAAGAATTGTAACGATGTAGATGATGTAGAAGGTTCTGATCTAAAAATTTGGATAGAAGAGCATAGGCCGAATAAAAATAATAAAGATTTTACTAAAGAAAAAACAGTTACTATACAAACCTCTGGTTGTGTGTATATAGGAGACGACAGTGATGAGGACTTTGACCGTATATCTGAGCCGGAGTATTATGTTAGACAATATGCAATGGTTGAATTTGAACTTTATGCACTAGAAGGTGATAATTATTATGTAATTACTCAATCATTAGCAAAATGGGAAAGGGACAACAATGACATTGATATAAAAGATGCTTATTTACATGCATCAGCAGTTGGCGAAAATTGTGAGGGAGAAGATATTGTTGAAACTGTAAGTTCAGAAACTTTTGCTCCACAGTTTTATGGAGACTCTACAAATTATTGGTCCATGGATAGTTTAAGTGATGTTGATCCAGTTAATCCTATGACTCCTAGTGGAGGATCGATATCTACTTATTCAGGTGTAGATTCGGATCTATATTATCAAGGTGAACGAGAGAAGTCTTCTTGGAATACAATTTGTAGATTAGATAGATAGCTAGCTATACAATCAGGCATATTAATAAAATTAAATAAGGGCTGATAAATTAATTTGGCAGTTTTTATAGAAGCAACTCTTTGGAGGGATTATATTGAAAAAAACATTTATACTTGGCTTAATTATCTTAATATTGATTACTGCAGGTTGCTCTAATCAAGAGCTGGAGGAAAATATTAAACTACTAGAAGTTAATGTGAATATCTTTCCTGACGAAGACTTAGGAATATTTGAAAAAAATGAAGAGGGAGAAGTTTTGAGTTCTATAATCCCGCTAAACCTAAACTATAGCTTTAAAATTAAAAATATTAGTGATAAAGCAATCGCTGAAAGTTCAGATGAGTATATAAGTTATAAGTTAGTTCCTAATTCCAAATTAAAGGATATTTTTGTAGAAGATAAATTCAGCGAAAAATTTGAAGACCCTATCCCGGATATTGCATCGCTGGAGCCGGGAGATATAGAGGAAATTAATGTTGGTATTGCGATTGACCAGGAATTAGATGGTCAAATCCTAGAACATCAAGACCCTGATGATTACGGGCCTTATATTGAAGAAGAATGGTTAAAAGAAGAAAACTTAGATCAACTGAAAGAGTTAGCTTATAATTCGGAATTACATTTATATGAAAATGGAACTAAGATTCAAGAAATTTCTCTTGGAGATCATAAGTCTTCGCTAGAGCCGGATAGAGAGAAAAAACTAACAAAACAACAAGTTGTCAACGCTATTGAGGATAGAAGATTGAAGCTGGATGAAATAGATAAATATGAAATTGAAGATCCTGTTGATGAAGACCTTCCTATTTCTCCTGAGATATATAAAGTAGGTGGTAAAGAAGACTATTTATTTGTATATCTTTTTGATTCCACAGCGGAACGTAAAGAATATTTTCCCATGGCTTATAAAGTGCTTCCTCATCAAATAGATGATTTTGATCATTTATTTGAAAAAGGACTAAAAGTAGGAAGTGCGTACAATGCATTAATTCTCTTGTCTCATGATGAAACTGAAGGATTTGATGTCCGAGGATTAACTAGAAAATTAAGAGATGCAATATTTTACGAAATACATGATTTAAATGAATTAACTTTTCAAGGAGATGGCCAATACTGGGAAGTTGAAGCAGATTTAGAGTATTACGACTACAAATGGGAGGATGCCTCCGGTAAGGATAACCAAGAATTTTACGGATATATCTCTATAGAGTTAAAATATAAAGGTGAAGAATTGGAAGATGTTTCTGAATTAGGTTTTAGATACTCCATAAGTGAAACTGAACAAAGAGGAAGTGGCACCACCAGTCGAGAAAAAAATAAAGAAACTGTACTAGATGAAAATGGTACTTATACTTACAATAGGCATTTGGAAGAACCTTTTATAAGAGACTATATTGAAATGTTTATTGAATGGCCTAAGAATGAAAAAAAACTAATTTTATTAAAACAATAAAATTAGGCATGCTCAAACATCAAATAAATCATAGTAACTATTATAGTGCCAACCTTTATAATGATGGTTATTGTTCAATGAAATTAAGCTTAAATAATATTTGAGTTAGTAGATATTTTTTTGCTAACTATATTATTTCTAATTTAAATCCATTAGTACTAATATTTTATCATTAACCCCTTGGAAGTTGTCTTTATGACTCCCAAGGGGTGTTTATTATCATTTTTATTTATATCAGTAATATGACACAATGTATTTGTGTCATATTAGAAAGATTAAGTTATAAACCACTGTTAAGCTATTTATTGATAATTGAGAAAATATTTCCGTTTTTTTCTTTACTGTTTATCTGACATAATGTAAAATTAAACTATAATTAGTAATTTCGGAGTTGATGTAAACATGGAATATGTTCAGCCATTAAGAGATGTAAAAGATATAAATGCAGTCAAGAGAATGCTATCCTTTAATATTCACTTCTGTTCCGTTGCTAAATTGGATTTTACAATTTAGTTTTTCAATCCCTTGTCCAACTGGCCTTTTCTTTCTTGTCATTGAAACTCCCCCTTTACATCTAACATTCTAAATCGAATTTGAATACCATTGATAGCTACTTGTAAGTTATACGGATCAAGATTATAAAAAGTGTCATATACTGTTTGGCAATCATCTTTTGACTTATATCCATTGTAAAGGTTAAATGCTAGTTTTATCATTCTCTTTTCACCTGATGACAGGTGTACTTTTTCGAGATATTCTGGATTAATCAACCTAGAATTAAAATCATAAAACAATTCTATTCCTTTTTCGTTCACTAGTTTTGATAAAATATAGAACAAAGCCATTCTATCCAATTCCTCTTTTGGAGTACCATCTCTCTCTATATACTTGTAAAACCTTTCTTTGTGTTCTTCATTAATAAACAAAATAGCCCCCCTTATTTGGCCTCACATTTTATTTTTAAAAGAAAATGGTATTATACTTTTTTAGGTTAATTAGAAAGAAATGAGGCTTGCTCACGCTTTTCTAGTAAGCTAATTTTATATTTCTTCTGCCCATGTGAAGTTTTCATGTTCTCCCCATCCTTCATAAAATATCTTTGTAGAAGGAAAGTTTTCAGTAAAATAAAATTCTATATTTTTAAGTATATCTTCTGGTACATCTTCGCAATATTCGAAAAACCTATCACTGCAAATTTGTGACCCTCGTTCCCCTACTACATAGAGAAATTTTTCTCCTTTATCAAAACAAAAATACTTTTCACTTAATTCCCCATATCTTTGAATAAACTGTCTTCCTGCAAAACCTTCTTTTATAGTAATAATTCTAACTGGCTCAGCAGTTTTAAAGGAATTCTTACCGTTTTTCTTAATTACTTTTAATAACTTATTAAAGTCTTCGCTCTTTTTCATTTTTACATACGTTTCTTGGTATCCCAAAAAAACCCTCCTCAAAATATATACACACTATTTTTTCCAATATTATTATATAGTATTCTTCTCTTCTATACTTAAATAAGATTAGCTTCTATAAATTCCCACATGAACTTATATCCAACAATACTAATTGTAAAAATTGTACTTCCAACTATTAAATGAACTATATAATTTTTCTTGCTATCATCAAGCGAAGGATCATACCCAGCATTTTTAGTTAAATTCTTATACAACCAAAATACACTAGATGCAATTATCAACCACGTTACTAAAACTATCACTAAAGTATAATCATATATAAATCTCGAAATTGGAACGAAATACTCTACTAAAATATATAAAAAAAGAGCTGTTATCATAGCTAATGTGCTGGCTAACAAAATCTCCTTGTAATTCATATTCATATATCACCTCTCTAACCTTCATATTATCCAAGTATCCGCATAAACTCTTTCAAATTAACACCATTTTCTCTAACGAAAAAGTTGATTTTAGATAACTTCTCGCAAGCATGGTCAGAGAGAGTAACCCCCTCAACAATAAAATAATAACCAATTACCTCTGACCATTTATAACTAATCTCCCATATTTCGTTACCATTTTTTTGTTCCAATATAGTTCCTAACTCTTCAAGTTCATTTTCTAATATTGGTTGGTGATGGGAAAACAACTTTGACGTTTACATCTTCTAATTGTGAATATAATCAAGAAAATGAAGCCACGTCTAATTCTTTTGATATTGATGCGTTTATTAAGTATGATCCGATGACTATTTATTTTAGTCAAGATATCAACCCACCCTTATCATTAAACACAACTGTGGGTAACAAAAAATCAACAAACTTTGATTTTAGAGGACGGATGCTTTTAAAGGAAGATACAGTTTATCAAGAGTATAATGATGATTGGCACATTAATGACTTTAATGGGTGTGTATGGATAAAAATTTTCAATACTTTCATAATATAGAACTAGCTCTATTTTTAGAATTAGCTAATGATAAGCAAAATCTTATTCCTTACGAAAGAAGAACGATTTTTTAGTAATTAATTATAATATAGACGAGAAAACTTTTAAAAAAATAATGACAGAATATCTAGAAGAATTTATAATTGAAAACTTTCAATTAGATGAACAAGAAAAATTACAGAGTGAATATTAGGAGTTACTTAAAAAGATGAAAAACTCTATAGACATTTCTATGGATAAGAACATATATTTAAATCAAGAAAACTTTAAAATAGAAAAAATGGATATCGATACTAATTATAGTTTTGTATTATCTAATCATAGTACTGATGATAATAACTTAGAAATGGAGTTTAATTTAAATTCTGATTATTAAATTAATTAAAAGATTATGGTAAAGAATTTGAAATCCCACAAATAGATAACTCGATTATTCAAAAAGAGTTTGAAACTAATTAGAAATGGGGGAGGATGAGATTGAAACCTAAAGCGATTGCTATCATTGTCTTAATAATGTTGTCTTTGATTTTACTATTTCAAAATACTCATACAGTCGAATTAGAAATCCTTTTTTGGCAGGTTAGTGCACCTTTAATTTTGTTACTTCTGCTCTGTTTAATTGGTGGGTTTTTAATAGGATATTTAGCTAAAGCATTATATACAGTAACTAAAAGACCAAGAATGTAAATTCTAGTCGCCGTATAATACGGTGACTTTTTTTATTGTACCATTCTTAAAAATTTTCTATAATAAAAAGATGTCGAAATTTGTTCCGTATTTTATCTAAAAGAGTACCCAAAAACAGTATAACTTTACGTAATGATATTTAAGGGTGTGATGTGATGAAAAAAAGAGAACTTGCATTAATAGAAGCTGCACAAAATGGTGACGAAACTACAGTTGAAGAGCTGATACATTTATAAATTTTATACTAGAAGTTGCTTCTTATAGTTGTAATCGAAAACTTTGAATGGGAAAATGATGATGAGTTAAGTATTGCTTTACTTGCCTTCAATGAGGCTATAAATCACTATGATTTAACTTCAGAAAAGAAATTTAAAAACTATTCTCGAATGTTGATAAAAAGTCGGCTGATAGATTTTTTTCGTAAAGAATCTCGTCATCATCTTCCATCAGAAGGTTCAAATGATGATGAAACAGAACAAGTTGAAATAAAAGCTGCTTATTGTGAATATAAGAATAAAAGACTGCACAAGAATGAAACAATTTGAAGAATTACTTAACAATTATTACCTTTCTTTTGATAAATTAGAAAAAGAATGCCCAAAACATCAGAAAACTCGTGACACATTAGTTGAAGTAGCTAAAATTATTGCAACAGATAATAAATTTTTAGATTATGTAAAAAGAAAGAAACGGCTTCCTTTGATAGAATTAGTGTTAAGAACAGGAGTCAGTAAGAAAACACTGAAACGTGGTAGGAAGTACATATTAGCTGTTACATTAATTATCTCAGATAATAGATTTGTTTATCTTAAATCCTTGTTTTCTTTACCAATAATCAAAAGTGATATTAACTCTCCGAAAGGGGATGAAGATAGTGAGTAAAACAAAAGTAGTTGTACTTAAGGTTGAAGGAAAATATATGAGAGTTGCAACAGAAGATCGACAGTTTTTAAAAATTCCAATAACAAAAGAACCTTCACCTGGTAAGGAAATATGGATAGATAATAGTCAAAATGGACGTATCTTTAGCTATCGTACAGTTGCAGCTGCAATGTTTTTATTTGTCTTATTAGGAGGTATTTATACAACTATTTTTACAGGTGAACAACCAGTAGCATATGTAAGTATTGATATTAACCCGAGTTTTGAATTCGCCTTAGATGAGAATAAAGAAGTGCTAGAAGTAACACCTTTAAACGATGAAGCAAAAAGATTAGATGAAAACATGGAATTAGAAGGGAAAAAATTACAACACTCACTACAGTCCTTACTAATGTTATCAAGAGAAGCTGGTTATATAACTTTAGAAAATGAAAATGCAATTTTTGTAACAGTAGTTAATACCCAAGAAGAGAGTGTTACAAAAAATTATAAAGATATGCGTGATGAAATAACAAAAGCTATAAAAGATGAAAATATACCAGGAAGAGTAGGAATTCAAACTGCTACACTAGAGGAAAGGTCACATGCAAAAGAAAAACAAAAATCCCTTAATGAGCACCTTTTAAAAAAGAAAGTATCTGAAGAGACCGGTTCTATAAAAGATTTTGAAAAAACAAAGGGAAAAGGATGGTTACAAAAATTAGACGATTCAGAAGTTACTTTAGATAAAATATTTGATGACTCTGAAAAAATAAAAGGACCACCTTCGTCTACTCCAGGTTTTGATGAGCATCCACAACATGATGAGCATCCTAGAAAAGATGATCATCCACCAGGAAACCAAGGGGAGGATAAAGGTAGAGAAGTTCCCGGACCACCTAGTGATAAAAATTATAATAAAGGTCATGATGATCTACCTAACTCACCAGATAAACCAGATACACCTCCAGGACAGAAAAATCGGGAAAAAAACAATAATCCATCTGAGCAAGCACCTGGGAAAGGACTACCAGACAATCCAGGGAATAATTAACTAAAGCTCACAGCGTGGGCTTTTTTAGTTAGAATCAGATCTTTTAGGTGAACCTAATGACTTAAAATGAGGTTTATAAAGATTTGGATTTACTAACTTTGTTAAAAGAATAGCTGATGTTAATCCAAAAGCAGCATGAGATATCATTAAAGTAAATGAAGTTTTCGGGTCTTGTTCTTTTATAGAACTCGCTCCTAACCTAGCGAGTACACCATAAGCAAAGGACCAAGTCAAATCTCCCATAGCTATTCCTTTTACTAAAGAATAATCTTTTCCAGTAAAAGTAAATAAATAACTAGTGCATACACCTAGAAAAGCTGCTACAGCATTATCTGCTAAAAAACCATTTAGTTTACCTAATTGAGTTTTAATTTTACGCTTGGGCATAAAAAAACCAACAGCTTTCATTATTCCTGTATTTTTACTATATCTACTTTTAAATGCAAACTGTTCAATAGCATTTTTTAATATATTCGCACCCAAACCTGCAATAATTCCTGCAAGTACCCTGTCATTAATTTTTTTAATATAAATCACCTTCTTATTTATATTAATCAGTCTTATTTTGTTAAATTTTACGTATCAATATACAGCAAGTAGACTAATTTTCAACTTTTTGGATAGTGTCACATTAACTACTTTTCGTGTTGCTTGTCCCTTTAATATAGGAGTGTTAGAATAATGAAAAATACAAGTTTTTGAAAGGAGAGGACAAAGTGTCAAAATATCTTAAAAAAGCACCAGGATACATATTCTTTTTTGTTTTAGGATATTTAATCATTACTTTTTTATTAACTTATTTAATAGATGTGCAGAATATATTTGGACTTCAAAACCTAGCGAGAAGATTTTATGAAGTTACTTCTGTACGGTCAAGTGAGGCTACTGAACCTTTATTTTTTGCACATATATTTAAAGAGGCTGGTCCTACTGAAATTTTTCAATGGGTTTTATTAGCATCCTCTATAGGCTACTCTGCTTATTTAAATGGACGAATTGAAGGACAAAAAAACTTTTCAAAAAGATTTACATTATTATTCTTAATAGGGTTAACAGTAATGTTACTAGAAGACTCTGGAAATATCCGTCACACTTTAACAACTTATATCCCTACTACTCTTCAATTCTTAGGTATAGATAATTTTCTTACAGATAGAACTGTAATAGAACTTATTTTCTATGCTATATTAGGTGCTATTATGCTAGCTTCCTTTTATTATTTCTATAAACATGCTTGGCATTATAAACAGGCACGTTCATACTTGATTATAGGTTTTTGTAGCTATAGTGTTGCTTCTGTGGCTTCTGCTACAAGAAATATAGGACAATGGTATATAGTTGTAGGAGAACGTATTAATAATCTAATAGCAGATGGCGTTATGGCAAAAAACATTTCTGATATAGATATACCTGGTAATTTTACTTCAGGGGAAAGAGTAGGCTTTTTATTGATGGATAATTTATTTGAAGAATCTATTGAATTACTAGGAGCTGGTGCTCTTTTAGCAGCAATTATTTCGTATGGTTTTTTTATATCAAAAGATGAAAGTTAACAAAACTTTAATTAAGTATACGTCTTAAGTTAATGGAACAAATGTGGGGGAGGGGTAATTTATTGTTTGATAAGGCTTTTACAAATTTATATTGGGGCTTTTTATTTGTTTCATTAGATTTTCGGATTAATGGAGTTACATTACTACCTGACATTATAGGATATATCTTATTTGCAGTAGCTCTATCATCACTAGCTTCACATAGTAAGTACTGGGATAAAGCAAAAAACTTTAACTTACCTATGATCTTTGTATCTCTTTTTACAATTTATGAACCACAGAATCATGGTGGTGGATTGAATGTACAATTTAATCTAATAGAACTACTAGCTATAATATTAAGTTTATTTGTTGTTTACCATATCTTTATGGGAATTAAAGAAGTAGGGGATAGTAAAGAACAATATGAAATAAGTGAAGAAGCACAACAGAAGTGGTATTACTTCTTAGGAGTTAAAATAGCTTCATTAGTAGGTTTTGTTTTTCTAGTAGTTCCTTCAATAGCTGTTGTCTATGTTATAGCTGTACTGATTGCAAATATAACAATCACTCTTCTGATAATGGGCTTTATATCAAAATGCCAATTAAGCCTTAAATAGAAAAAACGCCTGCCCTTAAGTGGGATCAGGCGTTTTTCTATTTACAATTATTAGAAACGACCTACAATTACATCATCTTCATCTAAAATTCCAGCGTCAATATTATTACAAAGTATAAAAAGTGCAAAGGAAATAATAAGTTAAACCTAGTTGACAGGATAGTTAAATTCTGATAATTTACTTTTAGGTGTAAAGACAGGTGTAAAGAAAAGTAGAGTGGAGGTAAAATATGAAAGCTGAGACAAGACGAAAACAAATTTTAGAGAAGTTATCATCTGAAAATCCTGTTACAGGTACTTCTTTAGGAAAAAAATTTGATGTAAGTAGACAAGTAATAGTACAAGATATTGCTCTTTTACGTGCACAAGGTCATGATATTATAGCTACACCACAAGGCTATATTAATAAATCAAAAAATCAAAATGGATATATTTTAACAGTTGCAAGTAAGCATGATAGAAAAGATATTAAAGAAGAATTAGAAACAATTGTAGATTTAGGTGGTAACGTTTTAGAGGTTGTTGTTGAACATCCAATTTATGGAGAGATTACAGGGCATCTGATGATACGATCTAGAAGAGATGTTCAAAATTTCATTGATAAATTAGAAAATTTTAATGCAAGTCCATTAGCTACTTTAACAGATGGTGTTCATATACACAAAATAGAAACACCGAATGAAAGTGTAGCAATAGAAATCAAACAAGCTTTAAAAAATAAAAACTTTTTAGTTAAAGACTAGGTTTTTTTACTTTTATGTGTAAAGACACATGACAACACACGAAGGGAGAGATTTAAGGTGAATAACTTTACCAATACGCAAAAAGAAATAATTAAATTAAAAGAGAAGAAAGATGCCACAATATTAGCTCATAACTATCAAATACCACAGATACAAGAGATATCTGATTTTGTAGGAGATTCATTTGAATTAAGTAAAATTGCCACAGAAGTTTATAACTCAGTAGTTGTATTTTGTGGAGTACATTTTATGGCTGAAAGTGCTAAAATACTTTCTCCACAGAAAAAAGTGATTTTACCTGATGAGAGAGCTGGTTGTCCGTTAGCAGATATGGCAACTCCAGATCAAGTAAGGAAGATGAAAGAGAGATATCCAAATGCAAAAGTTGTAGCATATGTAAATACTAGTGCAGATGTAAAAGCAGAAAGTGATATATGTTGTACTTCTTCAAATGCTGTTGAAGTGGTAAATTCATTAGATACAGATGAAGTTATATTTTTACCAGATCAAAACTTAGCGAACTATGTCTCACAATTCACCGATAAAGACATAATTCCTTGGAATGGATACTGTATTTCACATTCACGGGTAACTATAGAAGAGGTTAATAAAACTAGAGAATTTCATCCAAATACACCAATAATAGTCCATCCTGAATGTCCAAAAGAAGTGAAAGATAAAGCTGATTACATTATGGGAACTGGGGGTATGGTTAAGTTTGCAAAAGAAACAGACTATTCTAAAGTAATTATCGGAACAGAAGAGGGGTTATTACACAGATTAAGGCGAGAAAATCCAGGTAAGGAGTTTTATCTATTGAGCCCTAGTTTCTTTTGTTCGAATATGAAAAAAATCACATTGCAAGGGCTGTTATCATCTCTTAAAAACTTATCACCTGAAGTAAACGTACCAGAAAAGACAAGATCTAAAGCTTATCAAACTTTAGAGAAAATGCTTAATAACTGAAATAAAAGGAGGAATTAGTACCTTGAAGCCTATTATTCGTCATTTTCCTGTGTTAGTTCTAGGGTCAGGGATAGCAGGGATGTGTGCAGCAAGTGAGGCTTCTAAAAAGATAGAAACTGCGCTTGTTACAAAACAGGATATTACTGGGAGCAATACTTATTTAGCTCAGGGAGGAATCGCTGCAGCAGTAACAAGTTTTGATAGCCCTTCTTTACATCAACAAGATACACTAAATGCTTCAAGTGGATTATCTGATATCGATATAGTTAAAAGTATAACTGAAAAGGCACCAGAAACTATCACTTCATTACAAGAATTAGGGGTAAGTTTTGATTCAAAAAATAATGAATATCAATTAGGACGTGAAGGGGCTCATTCAAAAAGACGTATTTTAAAGTGTGGTGGCGATAGAACAGGTAAGTTTATATCAAAAAGTATTCAAAATAAGATTAATGAAACAGATAATCTCACCACTTTTTATTCACATTCGTTACTAAAGCTTTTAATTAAATCAAATATATGTGTTGGTGCATTAACTATAGATGATAATGGTTTGATTCATATATTTTTTTCAGAAGTAACTATTCTTGCTACTGGGGGATATAGTGCTCTTTTTGAAAATAGCTCTAATAATGAACAAGCATTAGGAGTTCCGATTGGTGAAGCTATACTTTCAGGTGTTCAAGTTTCAGACCTAGAATTTATTCAATTTCACCCAACAGCTTTTAAATCTGATAATAAATGTTATTTAATATCAGAAGCTGTACGGGGTGAAGGTGGATTATTAAAAGATCAATATAATAATAGAATAATGGAACATGTACATCCGATGAAAGAATTAGCACCTCGTGATATAGTAGCAGCAACTATATATAAAAATATTAAACTTGGTAGACGAGTCTATTTAGATGCAAGTCATATGAGTTCAGGGTTTGTAAAAGATAGGTTTCCTGGGATTACTGAAATGTTAGAAAAATATAATCTGGATTTGGCTACAGATAAAATTCCAATTACACCTTCTGCTCACTACAGTATTGGTGGTGTATCGATTAATAAAGAAGGTGTTACTAATATACATGGTCTGTTAGCTGTAGGTGAAGTCTCAGCTAGTGGATTTCATGGTGCTAATAGGTTAGCTAGCAATTCGCTTTTAGAAGGTGCTTGTTTGGGGTTAGTTACAGGAAAGACAGCTGTGAGAATAAATAAGACAAATTATTTTAAAAAAATAAAAACTAATGTTCGATCTTATATGTGGGATAAATACAGTAATATATACTCGAAAGTTAATATTAACGAGTTAAGATTAGACAGTTGTAATGACATAAATGAAATTCAGAAAATAATGTGGGATTTTGTTGGGGTTATACGAGATGAAGAAAAACTTAAACAAGGTAATAGGGCTATAAATGAAATTGAAACAAAGTTAACTTTTCAGTCTGATTATCTAAAAGAGTTATCACCATTAACTAAAATAATCACTTTAGCTAAAGTGATTACTAAATTTTCCTTAAATAGAAAAGAAACTCGGGGAGTGCATCGAAGAAAAGATTATCCTAATAAAAGGAAAAAATATTTATATAGACAAACCTATAACCACAAGAAAGGATGGCTATATCATGACAATGATTTACAAAGACTGGCTAGATCAGATAATTAAAAATGCTTTAAATGAAGACCTAGGGAGTGGTTTAGACTTAACTACTAGTTCAATACTAGGTTCCCAAGATATTTTTGGGAAAGCAATAATGATTACTAAAGAATCAGGAGTTTTAGCTGGTAGTTTTGTAGTGGAGCGGGTCTTTAAAAATATTTCTTGTGAAATTGAGTGTAAAGAATTAATAAAAGATGGACAAAACGTAGCTTATGGAGAGCCTGTAATGGAAATTTCGGGGCCACTTGCACAAATTTTAATGGGAGAACGTTTAGCTCTTAATTTTTATCAACGTCTTTCAGGAATAGCTACTAAAACAAACGAACTTGTTGAACTAATTTCTAATTACTCTTGTGATATTTTAGATACTAGAAAGACTACACCAGGTATACGACCTCTTGAAAAGTATGCAGTTAGAATGGGTGGAGGACTTAACCATAGGATGGGCCTTAACGATGCTGTAATTATAAAAGATAATCATAAGAAAGTAGCAGGCTCTATAACTGAAGCCTTGAAAAGAGTCAAAACAAATGTTGGTCCAATGGTTAAGGTTTCTGTAGAAACTACTAACTTACAAGAAGCAAAAGAAGCTTATCAAAATGGTGCAGATATTATTTTATTAGATAATATGACAATAGAAGACCTTACAAAATGTGTGAGACTTCTTTCAAATAAAGTTCTACTAGAGGCATCGGGTAATATAACAAAAGATAATATTATAGATGTAGCTTCTACTGGTGTAGATTTTATTTCGATCGGAAGTATCACACATTCAGCTACAAGTTTAGATTTAAGTTTAAATTTTTAAAGCCCTTTAAAGGGCTTTTTTGTTTTGAAACAAATAATACTTTAAAGAACTGATGTTAAATGAGATCTACATATAACTTGAACCGATAGTTATTATGGGATAAATAACAAGAACTTGAGAAGACTCTTTGAGTCTTTTTTTTGTATATAAAAAATGAAATAACACATAAATAAACTAGGATGATGCTATTTTACTAATCAAATATAAACTATTTTTTATTATCAAAGAGTTAAACAGAATTATACTTTTGATACATCAAAAACCTTAATTACCCTTATTTTGAAACTTATTACCAAAAGTATAAAGATCTTTAAATACTATCAAACTATAATTAAAAACAAGGGGGTGAATTATTGAAAAAAATAACCTTAATGAATCACATAGGAGAACCTGCAGAACCTTTAGTTGAAATTGGAGAAACGGTAGAAACAGGGCAGGTAATAGCAAAGAGCGAAGAAGATGCTTTAGGGTCAATCTACCATTCATCAATAGAAGGAAAAGTTAAAGATGTTACAAATGAAGCTATATTTATAAAACCATTAGATAAAGATGGCTTACCGATACAAGAAATGTCTCCAGAAAGTGAAAAAGACATATTAAAGCTTGACGAGGATGACTCTCTTTCGTTGATAAAAGCTGCAGGAGTGGTAGGTTCTGGGGGAGCTGGTTTTCCGACATACAAAAAGCTTGACTTAGATTTAGGTGGGGAAGGTATTGTGATTGCAAACGGAGTGGAATGTGAACCATATCTACTTCATAACAAAGAAAGAATGAAGAAAAACCCAGAAGATATTATTACCGGGATTAAAACAGCTATGTCATTAGTTAATGCAAATAAAGCTTATATAGTTGTGAAAGAAAAGGAAAAAAAAGTTGTTGATGTATTAACTAATAAATTAAAAGATGAAGAAAAGATTGAAGTAAAAACAGTTAAAGACATATACCCCATGGGGGAAGAACGAGCGATCATAAGAGAAGTGTTAGGTAAATTATTAGAACCAGATGAGTTACCTTTAGAGGCAAATACTGTAGTTCTTAATATCGAAACACTTTTAAATGTTAAGAGAGCAATAGTTGATAGAACTCCAGTAGTTGCGAAAGATATAACTTTAGTAGGAAGAATTGGTGAAGGACGTACTCAAAAACCTTTGTTCGATGTACCATTAGGAACTACAATAGAAGAGTTAATCGAGGAAAGTGGTGGTCTTTCGAATTCTGTTGGTGAAATAATAATGGGTGGTCCTTTTACTGGTCAAAATGTCACTTTAGAAACTCCAGTGAATAAAACAACAGGAGGTGTAATAGTTACATTACCCCTTCCAAATAGAGAAAAAATGAAAGTTGGTCTTTTAGAATGTGGCTGTGGAGGCCAAGGAGAGAGACTAACTGAGTTAGCCGAAAAAATGGGTGCAGAAGTTGTTGGTACTGAAAAGTGTAAACAGGCGGTTGAGATGAAAAATGGCAATTTAAAGTGTACTAATCCAGGTGAATGCCCAGGGCAGGCTGAAAAAATACTAAATCTAAAGAAGAATAAAGCAGATGCAGTAATAACAGGTACTTGTGCAGATTGTACAAATACAGTTATGGGTGTTGCACCTAAACTGAAATTAGGTGTTTTTCACTCAACTGATCATGTAAATAGAACTATGGGTGACAGACTTGTTAGAAAATTAAAAGAATAACGTAAATGGGGGGTTCAATATGGCAATTTCTAGAGAACAAGCTGAACAGTTAAAAGATGAACCAGCGGTTGTTTGCTGTAAAACAGAAGAAGGTAAGAAAATTGCTCCTGAGGATCTAGAAGATCCGAATATTTTTGGTGACTTAGAAGACTCTGGGCTATTAGAATTAGGAGATGATGTTTTAACTATAGGAGATGTATTAGATAATGAGTTAAAGGTTTCGGCAGATGCACTAACTCCACTTAATTCAGAAATGGTAGATGTAGATGTGGTCAGTAAAAAAGAAAGTAAAGAAGACACACAGGAAAAAATTCCCGAAACAAACACAGTTAAACACTCACAAGGTGCGAATGATGGAATTGTGAAAATAAAGATTGACGAAGGTAAAGGGATAGACCTACAAATTCCAATTTCATGTGGTAAAAGTGCACCTACTGTTACTACAGATAAAAACATACAAAATGAGACAAATGAAATAATTAGTAAAGATGAATCAACTGATAAAAAAACAGAAGAAGAAATTAAAAGAGAATTAGCTATTAAAAGTTTTAAAATTAATAAGGTTAACTTATCAGATGAAACAAAAATCGAAAATGATAAACTTTTATTAGAAAAAGGTTTGAAAGATAAAGCTATCAAGAAAAATGATTTAGTAGTTGATGTAGAGTTAGATATTATAGAACCAGGTAACTTTGATGTTGAGGTTAACACTATTATGGATGTGCTACCTGTAGCTACTAAAAAAGAAGGAGACTTAGGTGAAGGAATAACTTATCATTTAGACGGTGTGTCGGTTATCTTGACTGGAACCGAGAAAAATGGTAGTCAAATTGGCGAATTTGGTAGTTCAGAAGGCACATTAGAAAAAAATGTAAAGTTTGATAGGCCTGGTGCGCCAAATAAAGATGATTACATAATTAAAGTAGATGTAACCATTAAAGACGGAAGCTCTATGGAGCGACCTGGACCTTTTGCGGCTCATGATGCTTGTGATGTAATAATTCAAAGCATTAGAGAAGAACTTAAAAAATTAGAAGAATCTAAAGCCAATACTAAAACAATTTATAAAGATACTCGCAGAAAAGGTAGACCGAAGATTCTTTTAGTAAAAGAGATCATGGGACAGGGAGCAATGCACGATAATCTTATTCTACCTAAAGAACCGTGTGGTGTTATTGGAGGATTCAATAATGTAGACCTTGGTAATATTCCTACTCTTATAACCCCAAATGAAGTAAGAGATGGAGCCATTAGAGCTATGACTTGTATAGGACCTGCTTCAAAAGAAACCACTTTACATTATTTCAATGAACCTTTAGTAGACCTGTTAGCTAAAGAGTCGGAATTAGATCTATGTGGTGTATGTTTTATAGGGTCACCACAAGAAAATGATCAAAAGTTTTATGTATCTAAACGACTCGGAAGACTAGCAGAGTCATTAGATCTAGATGGAGCAATAGTTATCACAGAAGGGTTTGGAAATAATCATATAGACTTTGCAAGCCATATAGAAGAGGTTGGTAAAACCAAAACATCGGTTGTAGGTATGACATTTGCAGCTGAACAAGGGGCTTTAATCGTGGGTAACAAATATATGGATGCTATGGTTGACTTAAATAAATCAAAGGATGGAGTTGAGACAGAAATCTTACAAGAAAATTGTGTAATTAAAGAAGATGCTAAAAGAGCTATAGCTATGCTTAAAAACAAGATAGCTGGTGAAGAGATTGAAAAGCCAAGTAAATCATGGAGTCAAGAGATTATAGATAGTAATCAAGAAATTGTTCGAGACTAGGAAGTGATTGTGATACTTGATAACTACGGATTATATTATTTTAAAGGAACAGTCACGAAAGTAGATTCTGGTTCATGTGAAGTTGAATTAGATGGTAGGATGGGAAGAATTTATGTTCCTATCAGACTACTTGTATCCGATAAAAGTATACAAATAGGTGATATGGTGGAGCTTAAAATTTCACCAATCATTGTAAAAGGAGGAAAAGAGATATGAGCCTAACGACTTACAAGGGATTAAAGTCTGAAATATATGTTCCCTTAATGCCGTCTCCTATCTGGACTGAAGTAGATTTTGATCTAAATGACGCAAAAATAGCATTAGTAACTGCTGCGGGGGTACATGAAAAAACTCAAGATAGATTCAATCTAGCTGGTGATTCAACATTTAGGAAAATCTCTTCAAAAAGTAGTCCTGATGATTTAATGGTTACTCATGGTGGATATGATCAAGCCGATGTAAATAAAGATATTAACTGTATGTTTCCAATAGAACGAGTTAATGAGCTTGTTGATGAAGGTACTCTTGGAGGACTTTCAAAACACCATATTGGTTTTATGGGTGGTGGAGGTGACCAGACTAAGTTTAAGGAATATACTGGTCCAGAAATTGCTCAAACACTAAAAGATGATGGAGCAGATATTGCTGTACTTACTGCTGGATGAGGTACATGTCACCGCTCTGCCGTGATTGTGCAGAGAGCAATTGAAGAAGTTGAGATTCCTACAATACTTATAGCAGCTTTACCTCCTGTTGCTAGACAACAAGGTACCCCAAGAGCGGTAGCTCCAGCGGTTCCAATGGGGGCGAACGCTGGTGCACCTAATGACAAAGAAATGCAACGTAATATTTTACTTGATGCACTTAAAAACTTGAAAGAGCTAGATACACCAAGTCAGATAGTACAATTACCTTATGAATACAAAGCTGATGTATAAATATATGGGTACCTTTCAGTTAGTCTGAAAGGTACCTAATAAAAGGAGGATGTAGATGAAATTTGATCAAATGATAACAGCAGTGGATTCTCATACTATGGGAGAACCAACTAGGGTTGTTACTGGTGGTCTACCTTCTATTAAAGGAAACTCAATGGTGGAAAAAAGAGATTATTTAGAGAAAAATTATGATAATATACGGACAGCTTTAATGTATGAACCAAGAGGACACCGAGATATGTTTGGCTCTATATTATTAGAGCCTACAAATAGTAAGGCAGATATTGGAATTATATTTATGGATGGTGGAGGATATTTAAACATGTGTGGCCACGGTTCAATAGGGGCTAGTAAAGTGATAGTTGAAACGGGAATGGTTCCTGTTACAGAGCCGTATACAAAAGTTACTTTAGAATCTCCTGCTGGGCTTATTAATGCCTTTGTTAAAGTAGAAAATGGTTATGTGGGTGAAGTAACAATTGAAAACGTGCCATCATTTCTATATAAGGAAAATGTTAGTGTGGATGTAAAAGGGATTGGGACTATAAATTTAGATATAAGTTTTGGTGGCAGTTATTTTGCTCTTGTTGATAAAAATGAATTAGGGGTTGAAATAGATGTTGACCAATCTTTACAAATTCTTGAAACAGGACTAGAAATTAGAAAAGCAGTTAATGAGCAAGTAGAAATTAAACATCCTGAACTTTCGAATATCAAAACAGTTGACTTGGTGGAAATATATGATAAGAAACCTAATACAGATGCAGATGTTAAGAATGTTGTTGTTTTTGGTCAAGGACAGATTGATAGGTCTCCTTGTGGAACGGGACTTTCGGCAAAAATGGCTAGTCTATTTGGAAAAGGGCAATTAGATATAGGTAAAAAATATGTCAGTGAAAGTATTACGGGAACTCGTTTTATAGGTGAATTAATTAAAGGAGTAACAGTAGGAGATTACAATGCAGTTATTCCTAAAGTTACTGGTAATGCTTTTATAACTGGTCTACAAAAGTTTGTTATTCAAAAAGAAGATCCACTAGCTTATGGGTTCGAAATATAGTAACCTATCAAAAGGAGTTGTGAGCTATTATGCAAATTGTTCTGTTAGGTGTTTTAAGTGTAATGGCAATTTGGTTTTTAGTACACTGGATTAAAGCAATTAAAGATCAAAAACCAAGCTTTGATAACTTTGCCCATTTAAGTGTCGTAGGATTTGTAACTAATTTCTTTGATACGCTCGGAATAGGTTGTTTTGCCCCTACTACAGCATGGTTTAAGGGAGCTAAACTAGTAAGAGACAAAAAAATCCCAGGAACTCTTAATGTTGGTTTTACAACTACTGTAATCCTTATGTTCTTTATTTTCATTGATAGAGTCGAAGTAGATCCACTTACACTAGTATTGATGATAGGTGCAGCTTTATTTGGTGCTGTTATTGGAGCGGGTATAGTGTCTGGGTTGCCAGAGAAAAAGGTACAATTAGGTATGGGAATAGCATTGTTAGTAACAGCCCTTTTTGTATTTTTAGGTCAAGTTGAATTAATGCCTGTTGGTGGAGATGCAATTGGTTTACGTGGTTGGAGGCTTATAGTAGCTGTGGTAGTTAACTTCATTTTAGGTGCATTAATGACTTTAGGAATTGGTTTGTATGCACCTTGTATGGCTTTAGTTTACTCACTAGGTATGAATCCGGTGGTTGCTTTCCCTATTATGATGGGTTCATGTGCTTATTTGATGCCCGGAGCTGCTGTAAGATTTATAAAAAAAGGAGCAGTAGATTTAAGAGCATCTGTAGGACTTACATTAGCAGGAATTCCAGCAGTATTCATAGCAGCTTTTTGGGTAACAGAGATGCCAATTTATATTCTGACATGGTTGGTATTTGTCATAGTAACATATGCAGGTATAATTCTGTTACGTGATGGTATTAGAAATGAACAAGAAGAATATAAGCCGGATATACCACCTACTGATGATACATGGTAAATTTATATATTAGAAATCTAGTCTCATTGATTGAAATAAACGGTGTGAACCTTTAAAGGTTTGCACCGTTTATTTTTTAGTTTTGAAAAGTTTAATACTTTTGTAAAGGAAATTCATTTCCCCGGAAATAAATTTCCTTTAATCATTTCTTATCCACTTTTATAGAGTAGTCATTGTCATTTTTTGAATTAATAACATAAGATTTATTAAAGTTAGACTGAAGGAGGAATAACATGCGTGGAAGAAAGCCATATCGCTGTCCAAAAGACTATAAAGGTAGATATACTGTTCAAGAAAATGACACTATTTTTTTCAATTGCGAGAGAATATGGTGTAAAGGTTCAATCCTTAATAGATGTTAATCATCATATACCAGATTTTGATAATTTAAGACCAGGAGATGTTTTATGTGTGCCAGATGATAAGGTAGAAGGAAGAGTACCAGAACAATGTCCAGAAGGATTTGAGGGCAGATACACAGTCCAACCAGGAGATACGATGTTTAATATAGCGAAAATGTTTAGAGTGGATTTAAATGATTTAATAGATGCTAACCTTCATATTGAAGATCCAAATGTTATTTTCCCAGGAGACGTTCTGTGTGTTCCAAAAGAACCGCCAGAAGTAGCTACAAAAGTTATTATATCACTGAAGATAGGTAAAAACGAGTTTGGATTTACCGATCAGTGGGAGGCTTCATTGTATGAAGGGGCAGTACCAGGTGAAGAAACTGCTGCTAGATTTACCGAATGGAAACAAGCAGTTGATAATGTAGTTACTTTTGAACTACCAGAAGAAGTTAGAGAAAATTTTGAAGCACCTTTTGGAGTAGAAGATGAAACTTATGTTCGTATAAGGACGTTAGATAATAATATATATCCAATTTTTGATATAGTGACCAAACCATTCACTTTAGGAAAAAATGTTAAAATTATAGTGCCTGTGTCTTTTATATCAAAATCAATTAAACTACCACGAAAATAAAAGAGCTCCTTTTTTGGAGCTCTTTTATCATGAGATGATTTTTGAACTTTCTCGTTTTCTTTCTAATAAATCGTAAAAAGCTTCTAGTCTAGTTACAAGTCCAGCTTCACCAGTATTTTCATCAATAATGATAGTTAAAAGTGATATATCATAAGTGTTACTAACATGAGGTAAAATATTTTGAGCTACTATTTCTGGTGTACATGTAAATGGCATCATATGGACTAAACCATCAAATCCATGTTTTGCCTTTAGAACAGCCTGCCCAACTGATTCTCTACCATGCCCTCCTACAAAATTATTTAGGAACGGCTGTGATTCTTTATATATAGGTTTGTTTCTATTTACACCAAATTTTTCGAGAAAAACCTTATTTAAGATCCAATCACTTAAAAAAATAGTTCTTTCTACATAAGCGCCTAGTTCTCCTAATTTTTTCTCAATATTCATATTCACTTGATGTTCAGTCATGATGTAAATATCACCTATAATGGCAATTTTTATTGGGTCGATCTCCTTATTTTTAAGTTTATTTAATTCAAAATTCATTTCTTTGTAAATATCATTTAATTCTTTATTACTAGTAGTTAGGAAAATTTCATTTTGAATGTCTTTATATATCTTATTAAGTTGATCTTTCTTATCTGTTGTAGGTCTAACTTCATTCATTTTTTTATCTAATTCATCTATAACTTTTAATTTATTAAAAGTTAGATACAAAGCAGTTAAAACATGCTTCCAAGAATTATAATTACCTACTTTTTTTAATTGTGAAGCTAACTCCCGAGCATTATCTTCAGGAGACTCTATTATTATCATTTCAAAATTATATCCTAACTCTGTTAATATTCTTCTTTGAATTTGAGCATAATATCCAAACCTACAAGGTCCTTGTCCCCCAAGCATAATAATAGTATCTGCTCCTAATTCTAATGCTTCTATATAGTTTCCCATATTAATCTTTAAAGGTAGACAAGCAAATTCAGGTGAATACTTTGTTCCTATATCCATTGTTTTTTTAGTAATAGGAGGAGGAGAGATTGTTTGTAATCCTAATGATTTAAATAATGAATTTAAGGCTAAAGATAAGTTACCCATGTGTGGAAACGTAATTTTCAACTGATTTCTTCCTCCTTTTCAACATATCAATAAAAGCTTCTATTCTTGTGATAAAACCAGCTTTACCCTGATGTTCATCAATAGTTAATGTTAACACTGGTACTTTTTTATTTCGTAACACACGTTCAGTTAGCTCAAATATTAAAGAATCAGGGCCACACCCAAATGATGTGAGCATTATTACTCCATCTACATCTTTTTTATAACTATGTTTAATTGCTGTACCCAATAGTTTTTCTCCTGAACACCAAAAAGGATTTTTTTCAGTAATCTTATTAAGGTATTGCTGTTTTGTAGCTTTTGAAACCATTTCTGAAGTTAATATTTTAACATTGTTTTTTTGAAGGAGATGTTGGATTTTAAAATTTATATATTCATCATTAACGTTATAGGGGTGACCTAAAACACTTATAGTAAGTTCGTAATCGTTAAAAGAAGTATTAGTTTCTTTTAAAATTTGTGCAGGTGTATACCCCTCAAGTAACTGAGTTTCATATTCATGTTGCATTGAAAGTGCTTCACGATAAGAGTTTATTGTTGAGATAGGATTATTTCCAATTTGTTGTCCTAACTTAATAAGCTCTTTAAAATAGGTAAAGTTATTTTTACTCGTATCAACATTACAAGTTAATATTTGTTTTTGTGTTTTTATTCCAGTACTTATAATATCTGAAATCCCTAATAATTTAGGGCAAGTGTATTTTTTCTTTTCGGTGCTTACATATCTTGGTGAGAAAATTGCATCTATATTTTCTTTATTTACTAAACTTATTACATGTCCTAAATAAACCTTTACAGGTAGACAAACATCACCTATAGAAAAGTTAATACCTTTTTCTAAAATTAAAGGATCAGTTGATTTCGAGACCACGACTTTATGGCCTAAATTTTGAAAAAATGCTTTCCAAAATGGAAAATACTCATAATACCAAAGACCTTTAGGGATTCCAATTTTCATAAGCAAATCTCCTTTCTGATATCTAGTGTAATATTTTTAACAAACTACACTAAGCTTTATACGTGCTAAAAAAGTATATTTTAGTTTTTAAAACAAAAAATAAAAATACTTAAAAAAGGTTGGGTGAGCTATAATGAAAGAAAACAACTTTTTTGTAAAAGGCCCTTTAGTAGCTTTGATTGTAAGTGTCCCATTAAATATAGTTGAGTATCTTGGTACTATCGTTGGAGTAAATAATTATCCGATATGGGATATAGCAGCTTCAATTTATTTTTCTCAAAATAATGTTTTTAATATGTATGGTTTCATAATTGGATTGGTATCACATTTAACTGCAGTTGCTGTACTAGGAGCTGGAATTGAGTATGTAATTTATTTTACAGGACGTGAGTATTATCTTTTTAAAGGGCTTATTATAGGTTTAGTATTTTACGTTGTTTTATTTGGAATATTATTACACAGTGGGTTATTTAATATTATCCCCGTAACCGGTGTGGAATATATATTTCATTTAATTTTACATATTATCTTTGGGGTATTAACAACATGGCTGATAGTTAAGTTTAAAAGGAATAGTCGTTAATAAAAAAGTTCCTAACAAAAGGAACTTTTTATGCGTTATTATGAAAATATTTATTAAATAGTTTAGTTTTATTAGGTGGAGTGAAAATTACTAATTTATCGTTTGTCTTTAAAGTTGATTTATCTTCTGGGATAAAGATTTCTCCATCTCTAACAATAACACCAATTTGAATATCTTTGGGTAAGTTGATTTCAGAGATTTTTTTACCTACAACAGGAGCACTTTCGGGTAGTAATAATTCTGTAGCTATTCCTTCACCATGACGTAATATCGTTAAAGAAACAATATCTTGTTCTCTTGTAAAACGCATGATCTGAGAAGCCGTTGTTAGATGAGGGTTAACTGTACTTTCAATTCCAACAGAATCAAAAATTGATTCATAGTTTACATCAACTATCTCTGAAATTGTATCTACCCCGTTACTTTTAGCCATAATTGAAGCGATTATATTTGTTTTATCATCACCTGTCACAGTAACAACAACATCAGCCTCAGCTATTTCTTCCTCATTAAAATACTCACCTTCTAATACAATACTACTTTTTAAATTTCTTTTTAAAAACTCACTGCGATTAGAGTCTTTTTCAATGATCTTAATCATAAAATTATGATCTTTCCTTGATTCCAAATTTTTTGCTAAATTATAGCCGGTAATTTTACCTCCAAGAATTAAAATTCGTTTATTATTAAGCTCTTTATGAGAAATTTGCCAGTTTGCATCTTTTATAGCTTCTATGTCCCCAACTAAATAAACTATGTTATCAGAAGAAATTTGATTATTATCACTAGGTATTTTAAAATGATCGCCTTGCTTTTTTATACCGATAAGGTTACATCCTTCTGGTAAAGAGCACTCTTCTAACTTTTTATTTACTAGTTCACCTTCTTGTGATGCGAATAAACCTAACATGGCAACTTTCCCATCAGCAAAGAATTCAATATCAGTTGCATGAGGGAAATGTATAAGCTCCACAATTTCTTGTGCCATGGCTTTTTGTGGATTTATTATATAATCAATACCTACATCTTTTTTTGAAAGTCCCCTTGTATCGCTTGTTCCTACACTTTCAGGGTTAAATAGTCTAGCTACCGTTACATAAACACCAAGATTTTTAGCAATCATACAAGATAGTAAATTAACTGCATCATCACCTGTAACAGAAATAATCATCTCAGCTTCCTTTATTTTAGCTTTTTTTAAGTCTTCTAAATTTGTACCATTACCTTCTATTACTAAAATATCTAATTTTTCTTTTAGTTTTTGTGCTTTTTCTTTATCTTTTTCAATTATAACAACTTTTTGTTTTTTCTTAATCAATCTCTCAGCAAAAACTCGACCAACTTCGCTTCCACCTATAATTACAACATACATGTAATCACCTCATATAAGTTTTCTGTTATTAACAAATTTATGTATCTTCTCAGACAATCCCGGAGCCCTAAACATAAATAATAATCCTATCAAGGCAGTTATGATTATGTAAACACCAGAAAAAGTTAAAACAGCTGGCTCTGCTAAACTAGCTATAATTACACTAAATTCACCTCTTTGTGTTAATGAAAGACCAGCTCTTAAAGATCCTTTTCTCGATAATCCATACATTCTACCTCCAGCTAGACCAATAAAGAACTTACTTACAATACTCCATAAAACTAGCACAAATAATGTAAATGGAAGAATTAAGCCTGCTTCAAAAGATATTGAAGTACCAAACCAAAAGAAGAAAAAAGGTAAAAGTATATTCTTTAGTGGCGAGATCTTTTCTTCTAATTCCTTTCCAGTTAAAGTTTCTGATAACATGACTCCTGCTAAAAAAGCCCCAAGTAATTTAGAAAGGTCTAACACGACTGCAATTCCTGAAACTAAAAAGACAATAGACATTATTAATAGCGGCATGTAATCAGTTTCTAAATACCGTTTAATAAAAACCTCAAGTCTACTGAAGAAGTAGCGGGCAACTAAAATAGAAACTACTGTCATTAAAATTGCTTTTATTAAAATAATTAATATTGAATCTAATTGCACCTGACCTTGAACAGTTAAAGCTGTTAAAACTGAAACCATTACAGGTGCAGCAATATCTTCAAAAATCAATAATGCTAGTTTGAATTCTGCTTCCGGAGTATGTTCTCTATCAGTTTCTTCTAAAGCTTTAATTGTAATAGAGGAACTTGTAGCATAACAAACCCCACCGATAATTAGCGCTTCAATTAGTCCAAATCCCATAAAATACGCAATCCCAAAACTTATACCAAAGTTAAAGATAATGTCTAAAATTCCAACTTTCCAGATTCTTCTCGATATATTCATTAAATGATTTAATGAAAACTTAAGTCCTAATAGAAAAAATAAAAGAACTATACCTATTTGAGCTATATCATGAATAACATCTGTTTCACTTTCACCTATAAACCTACTTAAAATAAGTCCTAATAAAATATAGGATAATAAAGTTGGTAAATGTAACCTACTAAAAAAATGACTTATTATAAAGAGCAAAAATAATAGGGTCCCACCACCTATTAAAATTAAGTCCATAAAACCTCTCCTAACTTTTAGGATATATTAGTTCCCATTTTTTATTTTGAACGTATTTGTACTAAATGATACTTTAAATTGTTTGTAATCACCTTGAAAAGTAAAGTCGCGGTCACTGACATAACTAAAGTACATAGTATGGAGAAAACAATAATTAGAAGGTATGTTTGTGACTAGATATCGTTATAGAAACCCTGAAAGAGAAGAAGAAAGTACTAATCAAGAAAACCCTCACTATAGACCGCCGAGACCGAAACCACCTGAAGAAAAATGCCCTAAAGAGCCTGGTACTTTAATTAGAATTTATATACCAGCAGGTGCGGTGATTGATCTAGGACCACTTAGAATTAGTTCTCCAGATGGAATATGTTTAATTGTTAGTATCCCATTCTTAGGAAAGCTAACTGGATTAGATGTAGGAGAGGTTATGGAACAAATTCAACAAGCGGGAGGAAATATAAAGGTAGAAAACCCACAAAATAACCAATAGTGATAAAAAATCGCAATTATTTATATATTGCGATTTTTTACTTAAGTGTTAAAACTACAAAATTACTAATTGATTTTTTAGTGATTTTTTTATAAAATAAAGATGAAATAAAAATCCTTTGTGCAAGACTAGATATATAGATTAAATACCTTTCTGCAAAAACATTTGGGAATTTTCTGAAAAAAGTGATATTTTTCACTTTTTGGAATAAAAAATAATTTAGGAGGGTAAAGATGAATAAAAAAGTAACTGATGTAATTGTTGTTGGTTTTGCTCTGTTTGCTATGTTTTTAGGTGCAGGTAATGTGATTTTCCCACCTTACTTAGGACATGCTTCTGGTTCTGAATGGTTACCAGCTATGATCGGTTTCTTATTAACTGGAGTTGGACTACCATTACTAGGGATTATAGCTGTAGCGAAAGCTGGTGGGACGGTTGACCATTTAGCTAAAAATGTTAGTAATAATTTTGGGAAGATTTTTGGGACAATAATTGTTCTTACAATTGGTCCTATGCTTGCTATCCCAAGAACTGGTGCTACTGCTTATGAATTAGGTGTTGCTCCATTTTTTTGGAGAAACTATCACAACCTCTATTATAACAACAGTTGTATTTTTTGGAATCACATTATATTTTTCATTGAATCCGTCTACTGTGATCGATCGGATTGGTAAATACTTAACACCAGTACTTGTAACTATTTTAGGTGTCATAATACTTGTTGGAATCTTTATGCCATTAGGAACCCCACAAGAAGTAGGAGCTGAAAATACTTTTACAATTGGATTTACTGAAGGGTATCAGACTATGGATGCTCTTGCGTCTATAATTTTTGCAAGTATAGTAATTTCTAGCTTAGTTGCAAGGGGTTATGAAACAGTATCAGATCAAATATCTTTAACTATTAAAGCTGGAGCAATAGCAGCTGGTGGACTTGGTCTTATTTATGGGGGACTTGTCTATTTAGGTGGAACTGCTAGTGCAGTTTTTGAACCTGGACTTCATAGAACAGAATTGTTAATTGGAATAAGTGATGGACTGTTAGGTAACATAGGTACTGCTGCACTAGGTATGAGTGTATTTTTAGCTTGTCTTACAACTTCCATAGGTCTTACAACTACTGTTGGTAAGTATTTTAATGATCTTTCAAAAGATAAGTTGAAATATCAGCATATAGCAATTGCTACAGTATTGTTCAGTTTATTTTTTGCAAACGTAGGAGTTGAATCTATTGTAAATATCGCTGCACCAATTTTAATAACTATTTACCCGACAGCTATAGTTTTAGTTATTATGTCCTTATTTGATAAATATATTAAGAATAAAACCGCTTATAAAGGCGCAGTATTAGCTACTTTCTTGATTGGTTTATTAGATGGTCTTAGAACATTAGATATTAACCCAGAAACAATAGAGATGTTATTATCATATTTACCATTATCTGAATATGGAATGCCTTGGATCGCACCAGCTATAATTTGTGCTATATTAGCTTCTATATTAAAGAAATCAGAGGTAGCTTAATGAATAGATGGGCTGTTTAAAGCCCATCTTTAAACACTCCACTCTTTTTGGCAAAAGATATAAGTGAATTATATACCTTTTCATTTATACTTCCTTTTTCAAAACTACCATCTTCTTTTTTTGTACCTGAATAAACTCCAGTTAAAATTTCCATTGCCTCGTTGATATCGTCAATCGCGTATATATTAAACTTTCCATATTTAATGGCCTCTACAACCTCTTCATTTAACATTAAGTTTGGTATATTCCTTTTTGGAATAATTACACCTTGATTATTTGATAGTCCTTTCATTTTGCATACTTCATAAAAACTTTCAATCTTTTCGTTAATACCTCCTACAGCTTGAATTGTTCCATTTTGGTCAATAGCACCAGTAATAGCTATATCTTGTCTGATAGGGGAATTAGATATAGCTGATAATAATGCACATAATTCTGCTCCTGAAGCACTATCACCCTCTATTTCTTGATAACTTTGTTCAAATACTAGTCTAGCAGAAAGTGAGATAGGTGTTTTATTTGCATAATGAGAAGTTAAGTATCCTGATAAAATCATTACACCTTTACTATGAATACGTCCACCAAGTTTTGATTCTCTTTCAATATCTATAATACCCTTATGCCCTAAACCAACACTACATGTGATACGAGTAGGTCTACCAAATGAAAAGCCTCCAATCTTTGATACAGATAGAGCATTTATCTGACCTATCTTACGCCCTTTCGTATTGATAAATAAAATGTCACGTTCTATTAATTCTTGGATCTGTTCTTGGATCATGTTTGAACGATATACTTTTGCTTGTATGGCCTGGTTGATGTGTTTATCTAATATTTGGCTAGTATTATCCTGATAACCATAATAACATGCTTCCCTGATAATATCGGCTATCTCTGAAAACCGTGTAGATAATTTGGTTTGATCTTCAGCAAGTCTTGAACCATATTCAATCACTTTACTTAAGGCACTAAAAGTAAGAGGTAGGAGTTTTTCTTTAGAGCAAAAGTTACTTGCAAAAGTAATATATTTTCTGATATTTTGAGAGTTTCTTTTCATTGTTGAAGCAAATTCTGCTTTTACTTTAAATAACTCGTGAAAATCACTATCTATTTGATAGAGAAGATAATATAAATGTGGTGGTCCTATCAAAATTATTTTTATATTTATAGGGACTGCTTCTGGTCTAAGGGTTTTTGTAGAAATTAAATTAAAACGTTCAGCAGCTTCTTCAATTTCTAACTCTTGGTTTTTAATTACTCGTTTTAAACTATCCCAAGTCAGTGGATCTTTAAGAAGGTCCTCTATAGATACGACAAAATAACCACCATTTGCTTGGTGTAATGAACCACCTTTAATCATAGTGAAATCTGTATATAATGTACCATATTGATTTTCTTTTTCTATTCTACCAAAAATTTTTTGGTATGAAGGGTTCATTTCAATCACTACAGGGGCACCTTCTAGTTTTGAGTTATCTACAATTACATTAACCTCATATTTTTTAAAATTAGGGTCTTGGGACCAAGGGTAGAGGTTAGTTTGAAATTGTTTTTTGCTATTCTCTTCATCACTTCTGAAATTTTCAAAATTTTTAATTATATCTTTTTTCATCTGTTCTAAATAGGCTATAACATTTTCATGGTCTTTATACTCTTTAATTAAATCTTGAAACAAGTAATCTACCGCAAATAGGATTATTTGTTCTTCTAACTGAGTTATTTTATCTATAGCTTCTTTTTCTAAATTTCTTAGTTTTTTTCTTAAGTTTTTTAATTCTCTATCAAGCAATTGTTGATTTTTTTGAATAACTTTCTTATCCTCTTTAGAGAGGTTTAAAAATTCTTTTTCCTTCATAGGTGAACCATCTTCATGTGTAGGAACTAACACATACCCAGAAGGTGATTGTTCCACAACAAACCCTTGTTTTTGAGCTTCTTCATTAAATTGTTCAAACAGTTCTTGTTTTTTATCTTTATTTTTTTGTGTGATATTTTCTTTTTGAGTTATATAGTTATCACTTTCAAAAGCTTTTGGAATTTCTTCTCTTATCGTATCGATTAGGTTTTTGACATCAGTTGCGAACTTAATACCTTTACCAGGTGAAACCATTAGAGTTTTAGGTGTATTAGGATTTTTGAAATTATTTACATATAAGAGATCATTTGCTGGGGGAAGCTTTTTAGCAACTTCTTCAACATACTCTTTAACAGCAGTTTCTTTACCTGTACCTGAAACACCAGCTACATAAATATTAAACCCATTACTTGTAATACCTAAGCCAAATTCAAGTGCTTTAAGTGCTCTATCTTGACCTACTATTTTACCTTGTTTGTTATTATCAACATAAAGTTGTTCAATAACATTTTTTGTACAAGTAGCCCTAAGTTTTTTTTCGGGCACTTGATACTTTTTCATATAAACCTTCCTTCCTACTATATATTTGATAATTTTCGTTGATTATTAATATTTAAATGAATCTATAAATGTGAATTATAAAAGAAAAAAATGTTATAATTAAAATATCTAATTGTCTCTTTATAACTATTATTAATCGGAGAGGGGAAGTGGAGTAGGATGAAACTTATCTCATGGAATGTAAATGGACTAAGAGCTTGTTTAAAGAAAGGTTTTTTAGAATTTTTTAATGACATTGATGCTGATATCTTTTGTGTTCAAGAAACAAAACTTCAAGAAGGACAGATCGAACTAAATTTAGAAAACCATTATCAGTATTGGAACTATGCAGTTAAAAAAGGTTATTCAGGAACAGCTATTTTTACAAAGAAAAAGCCATTAGATGTTAAATATGGTTTAGGAATTGAAAGACATGACCAAGAAGGTCGACTGATAACATTAGAATTTGAAGATTTTTTCTTAATAAATGTATATACACCTAATTCCCAAAGAAAGTTAGCTAGACTTGAATATAGGTTAGACTGGGAAGATTGCTTTAGAAAATATTTAAATGAACTAAAGGCTAATAAACCTGTTATTTTATGTGGTGATCTAAATGTAGCTCATAATGAAATTGACTTAAAAAACCCTAAAAATAATAAAAGAAATGCTGGGTTTTCTGATGAAGAAAGGGCCAAACTTACAGAGTTATTACATTGCGGTTTTATTGATACATTTAGATATTTCTACCCTGATAAAACAGAAGCTTATACCTGGTGGTCTTATATGCGAAAAGCTAGAGAAAGGAATGCAGGGTGGAGAATAGATTATTTTATAACTTCTAAAGGAACTAATAGTTGGTTAAAAAATGGGGAAATCTATTCAAATATTTTGGGTAGTGACCATTGTCCTGTAGGACTAACTCTTCTTTAAACATATTTTCTGTGTATTTAAAAGTAACACTAACGCTAATTTTGGTTAGCTTACAATAGAAGGTGTTATGTTATAGAAAGACATTTTGTTACATTTATCAATACAATACACCATAAGGAGGTGCTTATAATGCAAACAACAAAAGAAAAAGTACCTACATATCTGATTTCATTAATTCTTATCATGGGAGCTTTCGGTGTTATGGGAGGTGGATTAGTAGCTCCGGCATTACCGTCTATCGGCAGAGCTTTTGACATACCTGAATCTCAACAAGGTTTTATTTTAAGTGTCTATACCTTATCTGCAGCTATTAGCTTACCTTTTTTAGGTTACTTGATTGATATTATAGGGCGTAGAAAAATTGGACTAGCCTCTCTTATAATAGATGGAGTGGCAGGGATAAGTATAATTTTTGCGCCTTCTTTTAGTGCAGTCTTAATTCTTCGCTTTATACAAGGGATAGGAATTGCTGGTTTAATCCCGATAGCAATGACAATAATAGGAGATTTGTTTACTGGTGATAGAAGGTTACAATTAATGGGCTACTTAACAGGAATAATCTCTTTAGGAGCTGCTGTAATACCAACCTTAGGTGGTAGTCTAGCTACTATAGATTGGAGGTTGGTGTTTTTAGTATATAGTCTTCCACTAATTTTAGCTATATTCTTCTACTTTGGTTTACCTGAAACAGCACCTCCAGGTTCAATTGAAAAAGCTAAAAAAATATCACCATTACAATACGTAATTTCATTATTTACAGTACTAAAAAATCGTGGTATTCGAAATGTAATGTTTCATTCTCTAACAACTTACTTTTTTTTATATTCATTGGTAACCTTTTTACCTATATATATTGTTACTGTACATGGTTTCACTGAAATTTTTAGTGGTTTAGCATTATCTTTACAAGGAGCATCATCAGCACTAGTAGCTTCAAAGGCCAATATCCTATCTAGTTTAATAAAATGGCGTTATAGAACTGCTATTGGTTTTATTTTCAAAGGATTAGCTTTCATATTACTACCCTTTTGGCCAACTGGAAGTTTTTTAATAAGTATAAGTTTAATTTTTTATGGTATAGGGTATGGTATCGTGTCACCTACTATTTATAATAGAGCAACAACTCTCCCGCCTAAAGAACTTTCAGGGTCAGTAATTGCGATATTTAATACAATGAAATTTATAGGTATGACATTATCTCCTTTTATACTTGGAATAGTACTTAATTTTACTGATGTACAAATTGTGTTTTCACTAGTAGCATTAATTGCTATCCTTTGGGGTGTATTTGTTTTTGTAGCTAGAGATAATTAGATTTTAGACTAATATCGACATATATAAGAGATGGTGTCTGTTATAATTGAGCATAAACTATTCAATAAGAGGGATTTGTATGGAAGATAAGTTAACTAAAATTATAAATAGATACTGGGTTTTGTTTAGTCATGTGCCTACTTCAGAAGAAAAAATGCATCACCATATATGGAAAACGTTACATAAAACTGAAGAAGCCTTAACTACGTTTAGTTTATTGTTACGTTCAAAACAAACTAAACCTGTATGTAATTATCTCGAAAATATTTTTAATAATTATCAAGATGATGAACCTTTATTAGACTATTTAAAAGATTTGAGTCATTTACTTACCTGGGAATTTGGATATGACGAGTTACCAGATAATCTTAAGGAAAGGTATGCATTTGCAGAATTGTTGGGACCAAGGGGAATGGTTATTTCGGATGAGCTAATATTAGGACTTGTACTTTTGGCTCCTAATACTTATTATCCGAGACATAGACACCCCAATATTACAGAAACATACATTTGTCTATATGGTAGTTGTTCAATTGATTTACAAAACCAACGGAATGTTTTACAAAAAAATGATTATTTATTTGTTCCCAAAGGTAATTTACATGCTATTTTTTCAGATAAAGATAACCCTTGTCTATTAGCATATGCATGGACTTCTGATGCAAAAACCTTAAAAACTAATCAAATGAAACTAGAATCATATTAAATGAAAAGCAGGGTGATACCCTGCTTTTTTAGATCTTACTTAAATATTTACCATAGTTTAATATGTTTTCAAACGATCTTTCAACTACTTCTCGTTCATAGGCATTAATAAGAGAAACCTTAGTAGGTTGAGAATTACATTCTATAAGTTTTAAATTGAATTCGTTATCTATACCAATATCGATACCCATCTCCCCGCACTGTCCATAATAAGATTCGATAGTTTTATAAACAATAGTTGTTAGTTTTTCAATTGATTTATATAGTTGATCTATCTCATTATTAGAAAGGTTTAAGAAAGAACTAAAAAAATCTCTAAACTTATAACTTGTGGCATGTTGAGTAACCGGAGCTTTATCTTGGCCTAAACGAACGGGAATAGCTAAAATTTCTATTTGGTTATTTCCATTTCTTTGAACTTCCACTCTCATATCAACTAATTGTTCATTTATAGATAATAGATCAATAGCTTCTTGTATGATAGAGGTGAAGTTTCTAAAGTAATTTCTTATATATAGTTCTAATTCATCGAAATTATTAAAAAAAAGGGACTTAGGTTTTTCATCACGCATAGTAATACATCTATAACAAGCGTCTACTTTATCTATTCGCATTATTTTTTTTCCAAGTCTTCCCCCCGTAGGTTTAATATAAATTGAATTGTGTCTATTAACCATATATCTTAAATCATCTTGTGAGTTATATAGTAAAGTAGTGATAAGATAAGAAGAAAGGTTATTATATTCTTTTAAAACTTCATGTACTTCCCATTTATCAAAATTTGAATAAGAATTAATTGTTTTTATGTTATTTTTTTCTATATATTGTGTGAGCTTTTCAAACCATGTTTTTTCTTTTCGTAAAACTCCCCCTAGTTTGTAAATTACATCAGGAAAAGCAAATATATTTGTTTTGAATTGATTACTTTGTTCATCTAGATAATATCCTTTAACCTGATGATTTTCAAAGTCTATATCAAGTAACATAAAGAAAAAAATGTCTACTTTTGATTTTTGATTGGCTTTTAATAAAAAAAATATTTTTTCATTATAAAATTTATTTAAATGATTAGAGTCCATTCTAGTAATAAGAACACCAATTTGTGGTGAGACACTTGTATTGGCGAATTTGAGAAAACTATCTAAAATACTCAACTTATTATTCACCCCCTAGATTATTATATATAGTATGACTCACACCAGCTTTATGTGTTGATTAAATAAATATAATAACTAACATATGTTTTGTCACATCCACCTATGTCCTTTACATAAACTGAATTAGGAAAATGAAAGGGGGAAAATATATGGATGATAAATATAATCAGATTTATCCTGGTCCAGTAACCGACGGGCACAAATTACCGCCACCAAAATTTATTGATTGTATTAAGGTAGATAAGGTCTATGAGGAGTGTAAGTTTACTGATGTTAATGAAATTAAGGTAGATATCCCAATTGATATTGAAGATGAAATAATCACTGAAGATGTAAACGATGTTAAATGTTTAAATGTAGAAGTTCTTGAAAAAGAATGTAAGATAGTTGCTGATAATAAAGTTAGAGTTTGGATAAAGTATGAAATAACTTACACAATCGAAGATGAAACTTTTACTGAAATAGAAACTTTTGAAACAATAGTTTTTCTACAAAGAGCAGGCGAAGAAGGTCTAAAACCTCAATGTGAAGTCTTTTTAGAATGCTTAGATGCTTTTGTGTTAAATGACAAAATCGTTCTCTGTATCGGTAAACTAATACTATTCAAGTTAATTGCTCATGTACAGTTACTTGTACCGGTTTACGGATTTTGTCCAGAACCAGAAGAGTGTCGTGTAGCCGGAGAATGTCCTGAGTTTGCTCCTGATTGGCCACCGTATCCAGAACAAGAATAGCACCTTTATTAAATTGCTTCCCTCAAGACAAGAGGGAAGCAATTTAATGATAAATAATAACCTTGATTGTCGGGATTATTCATCTGTGATACAATGACTGACAGTCAGTCATTGTATGGAGGGTAATAAATGAATCAACAAAATAAGTATAATAAAATTATTAATGCAGCTATACAAGTTATTACTGAACAAGGTTTTGAAGATACATCAGTGTCACAAATTGTTCGTAGAGCTGGTGTAGCACAGGGTACTTTTTATCTATATTTTCAATCAAAAAAAGAATTGGTACCAGCTATTGCTCAGATGATTTTAAGTGACCAACTAGATAGAATACAAAATCGTTATGGTAATACTAGATCTCTTGATGAATTATTAGATGTTTTAATTGATGTAACATATGAAATAACAGCAGAATACAAAGAACTTATAATGTTTTGTTATTCTGGATTAGCTTATTATTATTCCTTTGAAAGATGGGAAGAAATTTATAGACCATATTACCTATGGCTAGAAAATAGGCTACAAGAACTTCATAAAGGTTCTAATGTGAAATTTAACAATTCTTTGAAATATCTAGCAAACTTTACAATTAACCTAATAGAACACGGTGCTGAATCTTTTTATTTATCTGGTGTTGATAATGGTGAAGTTTGTATTAAATCTGAATTAAAATATTTTTTAAAAAATGCAATATCAACTAGTTGAGGTGAAAAAATGGGTTACGATATTAAATTAGAACGAAGATTTATTAAGGTTTCAATTTATGTCACAATTGCCTTTGCAATATTGTCTTTTTTATTAGGTATTATGCTTCGGTCTCAAGTAATACTTTTTGATGGTTTATATTCTTTAATATGTATAGGACTTTCATCATTATCGATTATAACTTCTAAGTTTATGAGTGAAAGTGATATTAATAGATTTCCCTTTGGCAAATTTATAGTAGAACCTCTTGTAGTAATAATAGAGTATTCAGTTATCATTCTTTTAGTTATTGGATCGTTGGTTACAGCTATACTTGCTTTATTTCAAGGTGGAAGAGACATGGTTGTAGGAGCTGGTCTTGTCTATACTTTTATAGGAACTTTAGGTTGTTATTTTATGTATCGTTATATGTCTATCAAAGGTTATAAGTTAAATTCAGGTTTTATAACTGTTGAAGCAAATCAATGGTATATGGATACTTTAGTTAGTACTGGTGTTTTAATTGGATTTTTAATAGCAGCTTTATTTCAACAAATACCATTGTTGTATTCCTTTGTTCCCTATGTAGATCCAATAATGGTTATTTTAGTTTCTATCTATTTTTTAAAGGTGCCGCTACAAAAAATTAAGAATGCTATTAGAGAGGTACTTGCTATGCCGCCAGAAAATGAGCTGCAAGATAATATCAAATCTGTTATTCGGTCAATTGAAACTGATTATCAAATAAATGAATCTTATTTAAGATTATCTAAGATTGGTAGAACATTAAGAATAGAAATAAACTTTGTGGTAACTGAAGATTCAGAAGTAAAAACTATATCTGACCAAGATAAAATACGTGAAGAATTATCAAATAAATTAGGTCAAATTGATTATAGGTTATGTTTAACAGTAATGTTTACAAGTAATAGTAAATGGGCTGGTTAAATCATAATTTGCGATGAGATTAATTTAGTCTCATCGCTATATTTTGTATACCTATTAGCTAAAAAGGATTTTTTATATTAACTGTGAAATATTTATAGTAGGGTGTGATACTTATGGCGAAATTATTATATTTATCTTGTATTTTCTTAATATTCTTTGTTGGTTGTGGATTAGACAATGAAGTTAATATAGAAAAAAGTGATGTTGATGCTGGAGAAATCAAAGGTGAGGGAAGATTTCAAGAGGGTGAAAAAGTAACAGTTACAGCTAAACCTTATGATGGATATGAATTTAAATATTGGAAGAAAGACGATACCAAAATAAGTGAAGAAAAAGACTATGAATTTAAAGTTAAAGAAGATGTAAACTTAACTGCTAAATTTGAAGATAATTCACAGGTGATTAAAGGTTCCTTTGAAATATTTAGTGAAGCATATCTAACGGGATATTTTCAAAAAGCTAGAAAATATGTAACAAGTGAAGTTGACTTCGTCTCAAGTAGGGATGATTTATTAGATAAAATAAATCCAAATAAAATAATAGCGTCAGATGATATAAAGTCTGAAATTATTAATTTATACATTGAAAACATTGATTATAATATAGAAATAATTACATTAGAAGACCAGAAAGCAAAATTAGAACTAGATATCAAATATCCAACTATAGATGAACTAGAACAAAAATATAAGGATAACTTAAAACCAAAGAAGATAGTTGAGGATAACTGTTCTAAATGGAAAGAAAAAATTACTGAAACACTTAAAAAGACTTCTAGAAAGTCTTATGTTACGGAAGTCGAAATGGTTTTTGAAGATGATCTATGGAAAATAACTAAAAATCCTTTACCTGAAAAGATATATCCTAAAAATTTAGAGAAAACAATATCATTGACTAGCGATTTTATTAATCAAAAAGAGTACTTAGATAAACAGATTAAGTTAATAGAAGATTCTTTAAAAGAAGCAAACTTAGATAAGTTTCTTCCTTTATCAGATAATCTAAAACTATTTAAACAAAAGCAAAATATGTTGATAAGAGATCTGGATTTTGTAAAAAAAGAAAGTGTGCGTTCACCTAGTATTAATGAAATTAACATTATTAAATTAGATGGACAATTAATAGAATTAGAAAATGCTATACGTATAGATGAAAAAAGTCCACTTTTTAATAAGACAAAGAATGATATAAAGGTATCGGTAAATGGAGAAATAATTACAACAATAAAACAAATAATGGATGCGTGGAATAACTATTTTCATAACGATATCGAAAAAGAAAGAAGAGAGGGATTACTAAACTATTATCAAGATAGTATTAAGAAAGATGGTGAATTAAGTAAATTAGCGATTCAAGATAATATATTAGCATTTGATCTTCTTTGGGGTGGTTGTGTAAATAAAAGTGGAGCTCTGGGTTATATCGATTTAGAAACTAATGAAATTAATATAAGTAATTATTTTAATGGTTTTTTAGGAACGAAAGAGAATAGAATAAGTAATTGGTCACCTTGTGGTAATTACCATATCTATATAGTTAATTGTCCCGGAAAAGGTGATAGTAAACTTAAAGTAACAGATTTAAACGATTATTCCAATATAGAAATCACTCACCCAGAAGAGCTATTTGGTGAATTTAAAGACTTTGAATGGTCAAAAGAGGGTGACAAATTAGAATTTAAAGTAATAGATAATAACAACGAAAGCTTCTTATGGGAATTAGATATCGAAGATAAACAGTTAAACCCATTAAACATTGATTAGCGTTATATCATTAATAAAAGAGTCTGAAAATCTCTAAGGAGATGTTCAGACTCTTTTTTATTACTTGGTATTTTAAATTATATTATAGATTCATGTATATATAAGTATAAAAAGCTAGATCAAACTGAAATAAGCTAAGCTAACATATAATAGCTTAGCTTATTACTTAACTAAGGTAACTATCAAAGGTGGCCTTACTTTATGAATTTATACTAATATTTTTACAAAATTAAAAAGAACTACGTAAGAATTTATCTGATAGTAAATATTTTTCAGAATAATTTAGGAGGATTTATAAAAAATTTGTCGAAAAAGTTCGTAAGGCAGCTAAAGAGCTAACTAATATAGAGAATTATAATATAATATTTAGTATCTAAAACTTGAAATTCGACAAAAAATCTAAAAATCTTACCTTAGACGGTTGATTAAATAAGGGGAAATGTTATAATTTATAGGAGATGTGAATTAAGTAACAATAATATCGTAACACTAAATAATTTTGGATCACATAAATGAGCATCGGCAACAAAAATCATTTTATAAATAGGAGGGGTTTGAATGTGTGAAAGTATGAATAAATCTACAAGGATTGAAGTAGATTCTTTAGGATCAAAAGAAATACCCAATGATGCCTATTATGGTATTCAGTCAAAGCGTGGGAAAGAAAACTTTCCTTTATCTGGGTATCCAGTACATTTAGAACTCATTAAAGCAATGGGAAAAGTAAAATATGCTTCAGCAGAAGCTAATGTTAAGACAGGTAAAATGACTGAAAAATTAGGTAATACCATAAAACAGGCTTGTCAAGAATTGATCGATGGTAAATTTAATGATGATGTGATTGTAGAAGCTATTCAAGGTGGAGCAGGAACTTCTATCAATATGAATGTTAATGAGATAATAGCAAACAGAGCAATTGAACTTTTAGGTGAAGAAAAAGGAGATTACAGTGTGGTTTCTCCGAACACACATGTTAACATGGCACAATCTACTAATGATGTAGTGCCTACTTCATTTAAAGTAGCTGTTCTTTCAATGAGACAAAAGTTAATTGAAAAGCTAGAAGAATTACAAAAAACATTAAAAGAAAAAGAACAAGAATTTGATAATGTAGTGAAACCTGGAAGAACTCATCTCCAAGATGCAGTACCAATAAGATTAGGTCAAGAATTTGGAGCGTATGCTAGATTTGTGGAACGAGATATTAAAAGAATTTCAAACGCTATAGAAAGCTTAAAAACGGTAAATTTAGGTGCTACAGCTGTTGGTACAGGCTTAAACGCTGATCCTAAATACATTGAAAGTGCTATTGAAGAGCTTAGAAATATTACAGGATTTGACTTGGAGTGTGGTGAGCATTTAGTTGATGCAACTCAAAACACAGATAGCTATGTAAATGTTTCTGGAGCTCTAAAAGTAACTGCAATTAACCTTTCAAAAATGGCAAATGACTTGAGGATGATGGCATCAGGACCTAGATGTGGATTGAACGAGATCAATCTTCCTTCTGTTCAGCCAGGATCGTCAATTATGCCTGGTAAAGTAAATCCAGTGATACCAGAAGTTATTAATCAAATTTGCTTTCAGGTAGCTGGTAATGACCATACAATCTCTATGGCTTCAGAGGCTGGTCAGTTAGAATTAAACGTGATGGGACCTGTACTATTTAGAAACTTATTTGAATCAATCGAAATTTTAACTAATGGTGTAGATATTTTAGCAAATAAATGTATAGCTGAAATTGAGGCTAATGTTGAGTATAGTCAAAAACAAGTTGAAAATAGTATTGGAATTATCACAGCTTTAAATCCTCACTTAGGCTATGAAACATCTTCAGATATTGCAAAAGAGGTATTAGATACTGGCCGCAGTGTTCGTGAAGTTGTGAGAGAAAGAGATATTCTAGATGAAGAAGAAGTTGATAGAATTTTACAACCTAAAGAGATGACTGAACCTGGAATCGCTGGTGAAAAGGAAGAAGCTGTACGCAAACAATCAATTTAGTGAATTAATTAATAATTATATATGAGATATTACACAAAGGAGGTAAAGTCAGGTGTCAAATCTAAAAAACGATAACAACGTACAAGAAGTTACCACTGAACAAGAATTTGTGGACATTTATATTATGGGTAAAAAATATAGTGTCCCTAGCTCCCTTACTATTATGAAAGCATTTGAGTATGCAGGCTATACTTTACTACGAGGATGTGGATGTAGAGCTGGATTTTGTGGTGCATGTTCAACTGTATACAGATTGGGTGGAAACCATGAATTAAAAGTGGGACTAGCTTGTCAAACTAAAGTTGAAGATGATATGTATCTGACTCAGATTCCGTTTTACCCTTATCATAAGGTGCAATATGATATTGAAAAATTACAATCTGACGGAGATCAAGTAGTCGAAATCTTTCCGGAGATAACCAAATGTTTAGGGTGTAATTCTTGCTCTAATGTTTGTCCTCAAGATTTAAAGGTTATGAAGTATATTTCACATGCTATTAGAGGTGAGATTTCTAAGGCAGCAGATGAATCATTTGATTGTTTAATGTGTGGACTATGTACTTCTAAATGTCCAGCGAATATTGTTCATTATAAAGTTGGATTATTGTGTAGAAGGTTACATGGAAAATATATAGCTCCTAAAGCTAAACATGTAGAAGAAAGAATTAATGAAATTGGTAATGGTGAGTTCGAAAAAGAATTAGATGAGTTAATGAATGCTAGTAAAGAAGAACTTGCTGATAGATATAACAATAGAGAGATTGAAAAATAAGGAGGGCAGCTATAATGAGTTATACTTCTCAACTGAGAGAGCTAATTAAAAAGGTTGAACAAACAAGAGAAAAGCGATTAGGCAATGAATTTCCTAGAATGACTCCAGAAGAAAAAGAAGACGTTTTAAGTAACTACCATCCTGATCATATAGAGGAACAATTTAGAGACGCTAAAATTGGACCAAATAAAGGGGATAAATTCCCACATGAATTATGTGATGTTATAGAGGCTCACCCTTCCATTGATTGGGAACAATTTGATACTAGTAAGATCGATTACGATGTTGATGTGTTAGTTGTTGGAGGTGGAGGTGCTGGAGCTTCTGCATCTTTATTAGCACATGAAGCTGGTGCAGATGTTCTTCTTACAACTAAATTACGTTTTGGAGATGCTAATACAGTTATGGCACAAGGTGGTATACAAGCTGCTGATAAGTCAAATGATTCTCCAGCTACACATTATTTAGATGTAATTGGTGGAGGACACTATTCAAATGTTCCAGAACTAGTTCGAGCTCTAGTATCTGATGGACCTTATGTAATTGATTGGCTTGAAGATCTTGGTGTAATGTTTGATAAAGAAGAAGATGGAACCATGCAAACTCGCCATGGTGGAGGTACTTCTAGAAAAAGAATGCATTCTGCTAGAGACTATACTGGTGCAGAAATTATGAGAACTTTAAGAGATGAAGTATTATGTAGAGATATAAATGTTATAGAATTTAGCCCAGTAGTCGAACTATTGCTAGATAAAGAAGGTAAAGCGGCTGGTGCTGTATTATACAACTTTGAAACACAAGAATATCAAGTTGTAAAAGCAAAAACTGTAATTATTACGACTGGAGGTTTAGGACGTTTACACACCCAAAACTTCCCAACATCTAACCACTATGGTGCTACAGCAGATGGATTAGTTTTAGCATATAGAGCTGGTGCAGATCTTGCTTTTATGAATACAGTACAGTATCACCCGACTGGTGCATCCTATCCAGAACAGATTGAAGGATTTTTAATTACAGAAAAAGTAAGAGGTTTAGGAGCTACTCCACTAAATATTGATGGGGAACAATTTGTTTATCATTTAGAAACTCGAGATGTGGAAGCTTCAGCTATCATAAGAGAGTGTGCTAAAGGCAAAGGGATCAAAACACCTTCAGGTATGCAAGGGGTTTGGTTAGACTCTCCAATGATAGAAAAGATCCATGGAGAAGGAACAATTGAAAAAGAGCTTCCTGCTATGGTCAGACAGTTTGCACGTTTTGGTGTAGATATTACTAAAGATCCTATTTTGGTTTATCCAACTCTTCACTACCAAAATGGTGGAATCTTAATTAATGATAGATGTGAAAGTTCAGTGGACAACCTGTATGTAGCGGGTGAAGCTTCTGGAGGAGTTCACGGACGTAACAGATTAATGGGTAACTCATTACTAGATATATTAGTGCTTGGCAAGAGAGCAGGAAAAAATGCGGCTGAAAAAGCAAAAGAAATAGATAATGAAAAGTCAGAATTAACATTAGAACATGTTAAAAACTTTGTTAATGAACTTGAGGAGCAAGGGATTGAGAAAACAAAAACTTCGCCTATATTAATCCCGGATTACACAAAAAGGGAAGAAAACTAATTATATCCAACTAGTGAAAGCTTATTCTTTCACTAGTTGGGGTTAGTCTAAATCTCATTTATCGAAGTGGATGTTTTTAAAATTCTAATAACAGGAGTTGGTATTATGTTAGGTTATTATCCGGGGTGTACAGTAAGAGCCCATCAAAATGATAAATTTGAACAAGAGTCATTAAAAATCTTAGAACTTTTAGGAGTATCTGTAGAAGAGTTATCAGAATGGGAATGTTGCGGTGCAATCTATCCTTTAACTAGTGACGAATATATGCCTCTTCTTTCTTCAGTAAGAGCACTAAAAAAGACTGAAGAAGAGAACAAAGACGGTCTACTGACTCTTTGTAGTGCTTGTTATCATGTTTTAAAGCGTGTAAATAATAGAATGAACCAAGATGAAGAAGCAAAAAAAAGAGTCGAGAACTATCTAGAAGAGGAGTATGAAGGTACAACTAAGGTATATCACCTGATTGAAGTTTTAAGAGATCACGTTGGCTATGATCAACTAAAAGAACAAGTGATTAAACCTTTAGAAGGTGAAAAGATTGCGAGTTACTATGGTTGTTTATTTCTGCGCCCAGAAAGTGAGCTAGGGCTTTTAGATGCAGAAAACCCAACTTTGATGGATGAAATTCTTGAATCACTAGGTGCTGAAACTGTTAATTACCCGTACAGAACTGATTGTTGTGGTGCTTACCATGTGTCACAACAAGAAGATGTAAGTAATAACGCAAGCCAGAAAATTATTTTGGCTGCCAAAAAAGCTGGAGCGACAGAATTAGTAACTGCTTGTCCGTTATGTAAGCATAATCTTGAATACTGCCAAAAGGATTTACAAGAGGATGAAAAAATTACAATTAATTATATTACTAATCCGATAATCCGAGCTTTAGGTGGAAATGAACAGCTTAAAGACTTAACAAACTTGGCAAATTAGAGGCGAAGGGAGGCTTTTAATAGTGCGTTTTCCTACAAAAACTGCAAGTAATAATGAACGCGAAGAATTTAATGATATTGTACAGAAAAATGTTAAAGATTGTTACCAATGTCTTAAGTGCAGTTCAGGATGTCCCTTAACTGCGCATATGGATTACTATCCCCATCAGGTTATGTTACTTGCCAAAATGGGGTTGTTTGATCAGATATTTGAAAGTAAAACACTTTGGGTTTGCGCTTCTTGTTTAGCTTGTTCTAGTCGATGTCCTAGAGATTTAGAACCAGCAAAGATCATGGAAGGATTTAGAACTATGATTTTAAGAGATAGAGATCAAGGAAATGTTGAGATCTTAGATACAAGAAAAGTTCCTAGACAAGCTTTAATAGCTTCTATGAGGAAATTTCGGCGATAAAACAACCTGTTAGTAGAGGAGGGAAACAATGAGAATAGGAGTATTCATATGTTGGTGTGGAAGTAATATTAAGAACATGGTAGATGTAGAGAAGGTAGCAGAAGAAGTGAAGAGTATGCCTCGGGTTGTTTATTCCCAGGATGTTCAATATTTATGTTCTGAAGTAGGCCAAGCAGATATTAGTAAGGCTATTGATGAGCATAACCTAGATAGAGTTGTTATAGGGGCATGTTCACCTCGAATGCACGAAACTACCTTTCAAAAACTTCTAGAAGGAAAAGGATTAAATCCTTACTATGTTGAGATAGCAAACATTAGAGAACAATGTTCATGGGTGCATTCAGATAAAGAAAAGGCAACAGAGAAAGCACTAGAACTAGTTAAAAAAGCAGTTGCTAAATCATATTATTCTATACCATTGTCATCTGATTTATTAGAAGTAAATAAGAAGGCTTTAGTAGTAGGTGGAGGTATAGCTGGTATACAAGCTGCACTTGATATTGCTGATGCAGGGTATCCGGTGGATTTAGTAGAGAGAGAACCTTCTATTGGTGGTAGAATGGCTCAATTTGATAAAACTTTCCCAACACTAGACTGTTCTGCTTGTATTTTGACACCTAAAATGGTAGAAGCAGCAACTCATGAAAATATCAATCTTTATACCTACTCTGAGATAGAAGATGTATCAGGGTATGTTGGTAACTTTAAGGTTAAAATCAAGCAGAAAGCTAAAAGTGTTAAGGCAGATAAATGTAATGGTTGTGGGGACTGTATAGAAAAGTGTCCTAAAAAAGTTGCAAATGAATTTGATGAAGGAAGTAGTAAACGTAAAGCGATATATACACTATTTCCACAAGCTGTTCCAAATAAGCCAGTAATTGATAGAGACAATTGTATTTACTTTGAAAAAGGTAAATGTGGTGTTTGTCAAAAGATTTGTCCTACAGGAGCAATAGATTACGAAGAACAAGATGAAATCATTGAGAGTGAATATGGTGCAATAATTGCTGCTACTGGTTTTGATGTTAAAAAACCTAACGATTTAGCTGAATACCATTACGGTAATCATCCTGATGTAATAACTAGCTTAGATCTAGAACGTATGTTAAATGCATCTGGACCTACAGAAGGTAAAGTAGTTAGACCTTCAACTGGGAATACACCTAAAAAAATTGTTTTTATACAATGTGTAGGGTCTCGTGATAGAAATAAAGGTAACCCTTATTGTTCTAAAGTTTGTTGTCTGTATACAGCAAAGCACACTTTATTGCTTAATGAGAAATTCCCTGGAACAGAGAGCTACGTGTTCAATATAGATGTTAGAACAGCAGGAAAAGGCTATGAAGAATTTTATGAGCGTGCAAGACAAAAAGGTGCTAACTATTTACGTGGACAAGTATCAAAAGTCGAACCACTAGAAGATGAAGATAATAGACTGTTAGTCCGTGGATATGACAGTTCTCTCGGAGAGCAAGTTGAAATAGAAGCTGATCTTGTAGTTCTTGCAACAAGTATTGAACCAAAGGCAGATTCAGGAGATATGGCAAAACTATTAGGAATTTCATCAAATGAAGATGGATTTTTCTCTGAAGCACATCCAAAGTTAAAACCAGTGGAAACTCAGTCACAAGGGATCTATTTAGCCGGTGTATGTCAGGGTCCAAAAGATATTCCTGAAACAGTGTCTCAAGCTAGTGGAGCTTCTGCAAAGGCTATTACCTTATTTAATAAAGGTCAGGTTGAGAGTGTTCCGACTACTGCTGTGGTTAATAAAGATATTTGTAGTGGTTGTATGCAATGTAAGCCTGTTTGTCCGTATGAAGCTATTAGCCAGGAATATGTGGTAGAAAAAGTAGCTGGCAAGCAAGTAAAAAGACCGGTAGCATCCATCAATAGGGCATTGTGCCAAGGGTGTGGAGCTTGTGCTGGATTATGTAGAAGTGGAGCAATGGACTTAGGCGGATTTACTAGTAGACAACTTATGGCGGAGGTGGATATTCTGTGACACAGCAAAATTTCGAACCAAAAATTGTAGCTTTTTGTTGTAACTGGTGTAGTTATGCAGGTGCTGATTTAGCTGGAACTGGTCGATTAAAATATTCTGATAATATCCGCATAATTCGTGTGCCATGTTCTAGTCGTGTAGAGGTGCCGTTAATCATGCGCGCGTTTCAAAATGGCGCGGACGGTGTGATGGTTGCTGGCTGCCATCCCGGAGATTGTCATTACAATACAGGAAACTATCATACTAGAAGACGTATGATTTTACTACAAAACCTTGTTGACTTTTTAGGACTATCTTCCGAAAGATTACTTGTAAAGTGGATATCAGGAAATGAAGCAGCTAAGTTTAAAGACACAGTTGATAACTTTAATGAGACTTTAAAAAAGCTAGGACCTGCTGATAAAGTGAGGGATCTAAGATGCGAAAAATAACCGAAGAGCTTAGAAAAACTGCGAGTGAATTACTAAAATCTGGTAAAGTAGACTTAGTGCTAGGATATACAAAAGGAGAATTGCCATACCAATCGATACCTTATATAGCTAAGACTGAAGAAGATGCAAATAATTTAATCTTTGACACATTCAGCTATAATTCTTTATCAAAGTATTTGCTTGACGATATGTACCAAGGCAAGAAAGTAGCTATTGTACTAAAGGGTTGTGATTATCGGGGACTTAAGATCATGTTAGATGAAAGCCGTGTAAATAGAGATGATATTTACGTGATAGGTGTTGACTGCCCAGGGGTCATCCGTAGAGATAAGCTTGAAAAATATACTACCGAAGATTTAAGCAATATCGATTTAGAATTTGAAGAAGATCAACTTGTGTTAACAAGTAATGAAGACTCTCAAAAAGTATCTTATGAAAATGTAGTATCTCCATTTTGTCTAACTTGCGAACTTAACAGTCCAGATTCTGAAAATGTAGACACGAAACTAACAGAAGAAGGCACAAGATTAATTAGTAAAACATTTAATCACGATGAAGCATTTACGGAAATAAATGATATTGAAAAAATGAGTGAAGAAGAACGCTTTGAATTTTGGAAACAACATCTAAATAGATGTAAGAGATGTTATAGTTGTAGAAATGCTTGTCCAGCTTGTAGTTGTAGGGTATGTCTTTTTGATCGTGAAAACCCTGAATATTTAGATGGAGCAACAAATCAATTAGCACAACATCAGTTTTATCATGTCATTCGAGCATTTCATGTTTCAGATCGTTGTATAGGCTGTGGTGAATGTTCTAGAGTATGCCCTGAAAACATTCCACTTCACCTGTTAAATCAAAAATTAGTAAGAGAGTTAGAAAGGTTTTATGGAACCTATGCACCAGGTGTAGATGATACACCAGCACCACTCTCTTATGCTAAAGCAGACGATCCGGATCCCTTCGAAAAGGAGGAAAAATAATGGCCAAAGTAGTTAAACTTAATTCCGTTTCCAACCTTTTGGAGGTTTTCAAAAATTTAGAAAGTGAATATGAAGTTTATTGTCCAGTTAAACAAGATGACACTGAAACATTTGTACCTGTAAACCAAACTAATGTAAATGATAGTCAGGATTTAAAAGAGATATTATCGAAAAATGAACCGACTTCTTTTCCTTTAAAATCTTTTTTGTTTCCTGATTCTGAGACTTTTCTTGAGTTTCAAAGGGAAAAGGACAAAGTAGAGTTTTCAGTGACAAAAGGTAAAGAACTATCTAGAGTAATTTTAGGTGGAAAACCTTGTGATGTTGAAAGCTTTAAAATGATTGATATGGTATTTTTAGATGAACCAGTAGATACTTTTTATCAGGATAATAGGGATAAAACAATACTGATTTCTTCTGTATGTAATGAGAAAGGACCTAACTGTTTATGTGATGATTTTGGCATCAACCGAACTGCACCAGAGATGGCAGATATCTTATTAATTACTGGTGAAAAAACTACAGCTAATACTGATGAAATTTATTTAAAGTCAACTAGTGAAAAAGGCGAGAAATTAATTGAAAAACTAACTGAATTTGACAGTGTAGAAGAGACTGGCGAGGTTGAAATTAATAAAGTTGAAAGTAGTGAAGAAGAACTTTCAGCAGAAACAATTAAGGATAAAATAGAAGAACTATATGAATCATCAATTTGGGAAGAGCTTGCCATGCGATGTTTAAGCTGTGGTATATGCACTTATTATTGTCCTACCTGTCATTGTTATGATATCAGTGACTTTTACCGTAAAGATCAAGGGGTCAGGTATCGTTCTTGGGACTCTTGTATGTACAAAAACTTCACTAATATGGCTGGAGGTCATAACCCAAGATCTAATAAACCAGATCGAATAAGAAATAGATTTTTCCACAAACTTAACTATTTTGTAAAACAACAAGGGCCACTGGCTTGTGTAGGATGTGGTAGATGTGCTAAGAACTGTCCAGCTGGGATCTCAATAAATACTGTGCTTAAGAAGATTGGAGGGGAGAAGTTTGAAAAATAATCCATTAGTACCGATAAATGCAGAGGTAACAGAAATAATTAAAGAAAGTGAAGATGTTAAAACATTTCGAGTTAAACCAGAACAAGACTTAAATCATCTCCCAGGACAATGTGCTATGCTCTCCCTTTTTGGTGTTGGAGAAGCTATCTTTTCTATTACTTCACCACCAAAAAGAGACTATTTAGAGTTTAGTATTAAAAGAGTTGGTAAGGTTACTGAAGCCCTTCATGATATAGAAGAAGGGCAACAGTTAGGAATAAGAGGTCCTTATGGTAATCATTTTCCTATTGAAAATCTTAAGGGTAAAAACTTATTATTTATAGGAGGTGGTATAGGACTAGCTCCTCTTAGATCACTTGTTAAATATGCACTAGATAACAAAGAAGACTATGGAGACATGCAATTAATCTATGGTGCTAGAACGCCACAAGACTTAATTTTTGAAAGAGATATTTTTGATTACTGGCCAAATGAGGACGATTTCAAAGTAAATTTATCAGTAGACGTTGAAAGTCCAGGTTGGGATGGCTTTGTTGGTTTTGTTCCTCAGTATCTAGAAGAGTTGCAACCAACCCCAGAAAACACAGTAGCAATTACCTGTGGACCACCAATAATGATTAAGTTTGTGTTACAAACTCTTGAAAGATTAGGTTTTAGTGAAGATCAAGTTGTTACCACATTAGAGTATAAAATGAAATGTGGAGTTGGTAAATGTGGACGTTGCAATATTGATGATCAATATGTTTGTAAAGACGGTCCAGTATTTTATTTATCAGAGCTTAACCAATTAAAAGGTGAATTCTAACTAACAAAAGGGAGGGTTTTCAATGGAAATATTAGCTCAGTTAGTCATGGCATTAACGCTAGTATTAATGATAACTGGTAAAACCCCACTTTATTTAACAGCTATTGTAGGAGCCTCTGTTGCTGCTTTGGCAGCAGGGTTCCCCCTTACGGGAGATGCTGAAGTAACAATTACTAGCATGGTAGAAAGTGGATTGAATCCGGTTATTGCTGATATGGCGGGTGTCCTATTATTCATAGGTATAATGGAAAAAGCAGGGTTTCTTGACGCTATTATTAAGAAAATTATCTTCGTTGGGCGAAAAGCTGGTGGAGGACCAGGTATTTGTACAGCTGGTGGTGTTGCAGCAGGAATTATCGGGGCATTAACAGGTTTTACACAACCAGCTATCACTGCAGCGGTTACTGGTCCAGCAGCAACTAAATTAGGTGTAGATCCTCATAAAACTGCTGGTGTACAGGCGCATGCAGGACACCTTGGTAACTTTGGTGGATTTACACACCCAACTCAGGTTGCTGTTATTGCAACTGCTGGAATATCTTTTGGTTTAATTAACTTAATAGGTACAATCACAGCGCTTTCAGTTTTTGCTATAAGTTTTTATAGGTTGAAAAAAGAAGAGATTCATAAAGGATTAGAACTTTCAGAAGAAAAAATTAATGAGATTGCAGCTAGTTTAGAAGAATCTGAAACAAATCAATCTTTTGGTAAAGCAATTTTACCTTTCATTGTGTTAGTAGCAGCTTTTGCTGCAGGTTATCCTGTATTTATTGTAGGTATTTTCTGTTCTCTTTTAGTTGCAGCACTTAGTAAGATGAAGCTTTTTGAAGGTGAAGCAGCTATGCTTGATAGTGCAAAAAGAGTTGCTACACCTTTAATTGCAACAATCGGATTTCTTTATATGTCATCTGTAATTAATGAAATTGGAATTCCTGAATTATTATCAGATTGGTTTGGTCCAGCTTTAGAAGTTGCACCAATTCAAACGATGGCATTAGTAGCTGCTTTAACTGGACTTGTAACTCAGTCTAAAGGAGCGTCTGCAGCTATTGTTGTACCATTCTTGGGTGTTGTATTAGAAACTGGTGTAGATCCGTTAGTAGCGGCAGCAGCTGCAGCAGGACCAGCAGCACTTATGCAGTACTATCTAACAGGTGGACCAGTTGCAGCTCTTGCTACAACAATACCAGTTGTGCCTGGATCTGAACTAAAAACTGCAAATAAATTCCAAAGACCATCAATTTTAGGCGGTCTAGCTGTATTATTTATCATCGTAACATTTATGGACTTTATTATGTAAATTAATAAAGCTAGCTTCCTCATATGAGGAAGCTAGCTAATAAGATAACAGTAGGAGGGAGAACTCATAAAAGTTGAACTGAGTAATGAAAAAGATGGTATGATAGGTTTGTGTGGCCATGCTGGTGTAGGTCATTGTCATAGTCATATGGGTTTAATTCAAGATGATTCAGGTGGACTCGCAGTATTATTATCTTTATTTCAAAAGGCTACTCAAGTTTCTCTCTCAATTAAAAAAATTGAGGTAACTACAGGGTTACACGGCTCAATAAAGGTTATTACTGAATCTGGTGGTATAGGGGTTTCGTATCCTCGTAGAGGGGTAACACCTCAAGAAGCTAAAATAATTAAGTCTTTAGAAGGAAAACAAGCCATAAGAACTCAAACATTAGTTGTTGAAGCATTTGGACGGTTATATGGACAAGGGGTTCTAGAAACTCCTGTGTCGTTACAATCAGCCATATGTAAAGCTGCATTAAATAGTTTTGTGAAACAATTCCCGAGTCAATTTTATATCTGTAATGAGAATGTAGTAGGTAATGAGGGTATTATTATAGGAACAGTACTAGATATTGATAATATAGCAGTTTCTGCTTTAGCGACTGTTAATGCAACTAAAGGTGGATTAGGACCAAATGAAGATTTAGAAGGGAATTCACCTATAGGTAATAAAGGTAAGCTTATGAAAAAATTAGATTTAGATAAGATCCCTAGTATTGTAATAGAAGGTAAAGTTTACAACCCTTCTATGTCGAAAAAATTAGATAATTCCACATTTACAGTTAGAGCAGATGATATTGATGATAATCCTGTAGTGGCGGAAGCTATAAAAACAGCTGCGAAAAGCCAAGGAATATCAATTATCCATGATAATAGTACTATGAAAAGAACACCCGGGAAGTTGACTGAAAATAAAAACGCTTTTGCAGATAAACTGATTTCATCAGCACAACAATTAAAAGAAAATGAATATTCCCATGAAAAGGTTTTAACACTTTCTGAAATTGCAAAACTTGTAAGTGAAGATGCTGGTGGAATCACTTTTATGTCTGATAGACTGCATAGTATTCTAGGTGGAGTGGGACTTTTACCCGCAACTAGTGCTGTTTATAACTTAGTGGTTACTGAGAATTACTTTAAAGAAAATATTATGCCTGTTATCACTGATACTGATCTAAAGCTATTTGAAAAGATAGCTGTTAAATCAATTAATGAGTTATCAAAAAATTTAGATAAGGCAACTGATCATTTATTTAACAATCAAAGTAAGACTTTATTAGATGAATATGTGAAAACAATTAACATATAGAAAGGAGAATTTTATATGACTCAAAGAAAAGTAGCAGTTATTTTTACTGGAGGAACAATAGCCATGAAGTATGACCCTGAAACTAAAGGAGCTGTTCCGGCGGTTACTGGTTCAGAACTTTGTGAAGCTATACCGGAGTTAGAACAAATATGCAACCTAGAAACCATCGAATTTTCGAATATACCAAGTCCGCATATGGATCCTAAAACAATGTTTGATTTAGCAGTTTCTTTACAAGAAGTACTTGATCGTGATGATATTTCAGGTGTTGTAGTCACACATGGCACGGATACCATGGAAGAGACTGCTTATTTATTAAATTGTAAGCTAGATACAAAAAAACCGGTAGTAGTTACCGGAGCAATGAGAAATAACAGTGAGGTTAGCCCAGATGGACCTAAAAACTTATTAGATAGTGTAAGGGTTGCTGCTTCAGATATGTCAAAAGAAAAAGGTGTAATGGTTGTCATGAATGAAGAAATTCATTCTGCAAATGAAGTTACTAAGACCCATACATCTAGTGTTAATACTTTCCTATCACCATTTTGGGGTCCTCTTGGTAGGATTAGTAATGATCAAGTGATTTTTAAAAGGATTCCAACTTCTAAGAAAAGTATAAGGTCTGAAAGATTAGTTGAAGATGTGGAAATTATCAGAACGTATGCTGGTGATCAAGGAAAACTACTGGATAGTGTTATTAAGGATGAAAATACAAAAGGGATTATTATAGAAGGGTTAGGAAAAGGAAACGTACCACCTGCATTAGTAGAGAAAATAGAACTAGCTATTTCTAAAAATATCCCTGTTGTATTAACTACAAGGACTATAGGAGGTGATGTAGGACCAGAATATAGTTATAGAGGTGGAGGAAAGCATTTACAAGAGTTAGGCGTTATTTTATCTCATGAACTGAGTGGACAAAAAGCAAGAATTAAGCTAATGATGGTTTTAGGAAAGACCCAAGATATTAACGATATAAAAAGCTATTTTAACTTAAGCTAAAATCTTACACAAAGGGGTGTGTAAAAATCATGTTATTTATCGAATTTGCTATAGTCTTAATAGCAATTATAATTGGTGCTCGAATAGGAGGAATTGGTTTAGGTGCAATGGGTGGTGTAGGTCTTGCTATTCTAACCTTTGGATTTGGTTTAGAACCAACTTCTCCCCCTATAAACGTAATGTTAATGATTGTTGCAGTTGTTACAGCTGCTGCAACCTTACAGGCAGCAGGTGGAATGGATTATTTAGTAAAATTAGCAGAAAAAGGTTTACGCAAAAAGCCTGATTTAATCACATTTATGGCTCCAGCTATAACGTATATATTTACTTTTTTCGCTGGAACAGGTCATGTTGCTTACTCTTTATTACCTGTAATTTCAGAAGTTGCACATGAACAAAAAGTACGTCCTGAAAGACCAATGTCTATTGCAGTAATTGCTTCACAACAAGCAATTGTTGCAAGTCCTATATCAGCAGCGACTGTAGCTATGCTAGGACTACTATCACCACATGGGATCACATTACCGCATATTTTAGGTATTACGATTCCAGCAACATTTTTAGCAATCATGTTTACAGCTTTTATGATACGTAAAAAGGGTCCTGAACTAGAAAATGACCCTGAATATCTAAGAAGATTACAAAAGGGTATTGAGCCGATTAGTTCAAGTGGGGAAAGTACTGAAATAAACGGAAAAGCCAAGCTATCTGTTATATTTTTCTTACTAGCAGCAGTAGCTGTGGTATTTTTAGGAACGTTTGAAGATTTAAGGCCTAGTTTTGGTGGCGAAGATCCAATGTCTATGCCTGATACCATTCAAATAATCATGTTAACTGTAGCCGCACTAAATATTCTAGTTTGTAAAGCTGATATTGATAAAATCGCTTCTGGTAGTGTATTTAGAGCTGGCTTTGTAGCTGTAGTAGCTATTTTTGGTATAGCTTGGTTAGGAGATACATTTTTCCAGGCGAATATGGATCAAATTGAGCCAGCGGTTGAGGGAATGGCAACAACTGCTCCTTGGGTTTTTGCTTTTGCACTATTCTTGATGTCAATTTTCTTAAATAGTCAGGCTGCAACTGTCGGAGCCTTAATGCCGTTAGGACTTTCATTAGGTATTAGCCCAATCTTTTTAATTGCAATGTTCCCAGCTGTAAACGGATACTTCTTCTTACCTAACTATGGTCCAATTATTGCTGCAATTGGTTTTGATAGAACAGGTACAACAAAGATAGGTAAATTTGTTTTTAACCATAGCTTTATGTTACCAGGGTTATTAACAATAGTTGGTTCTGTAGTATTAGGATTTATAATTTCAGGGATACTATTTTAATCATTAGGTTAATGAAAAGTTAAATAGGGGAAGTCATGATGTCTTCCCCTGATTATAGATGGAAATTATATATTTTTTTAAGGGGGGTGTGAAGTAATTAACAAATGTGAAGGTGTTTTAACCACCTTACTAAATATTCACCTATAGTACTATAAGCAAATTATAATTAGGAGGTTTTATCAATGGAAGGTATTTTTAGTATTTTATTAGGACTTGTCGTAATTACACTTGTTGCTCGCGGTATTTTAAAAGGATATTTACCACAAGCTGTACTTTTTGCAGCGGGTATTGGATTCATGATCATTACTGCTATTGTTGACCCTACGTCAGTTTTACCCGATGATAGTACTGGTTTTATTCTTTTTGATATCTTTGAGTTCATTAATGCAACTGCTAGTAATCGTGGTGGTGGACTCGGATTATTGATTATGGCAGTTGCAGGTTTTGCTAAGTATATGGAACATATTGGTGCAGCAAGAAGTCTTGCTGAAATTGGAGCAAAGCCGTTAGGACTTATCAATAATCCATATATTGTTTTAGGTTTATCTTATATTATTGGACAAACTTTAAACATATTCATACCTAGTGCTTCTGGTTTAGGTGTTTTATTGATGGCTATTATGTTCCCAGTATTATTAAAATTAGGTGTTAGTGCACCAGCTGCGACTGCAGTTATTGGTACAACTGCTATATTAGATTTAGGCCCTGCATCGGGTAATACTGTCTTAGCTGCTGAAACAACTGAAATGTCAGTTGCAGCCTACTTTGTACAGCATCAGTTATGGGTAGGTATTCCTGTTATTATAGTTGTTGCAATAGCACATGTGATAGTACAAAATTATTTTGATAAAAAAGAGGGCGTATCAAAATCAATGAATATTGATCCTGATAATGTTAAAGAACAAGCTGCAGCTAAAGAAGGAGAAGAGGAAAGAGCACCAGCTTGGTATGCGATGCTTCCACTAATTCCTCTTGCACTACTTCTAATATTTAGTGAATTTATAATTGACGAAGTCCGAATGGATGTATTTACAGCTATGGTAATAGGTTGTTTTGTTGCGATGGTTTGTCAGTTAATCAGAGGTAAAGGAGCTATGAATGTTGCTGACAGTTTAAAGGTGTTTATGGATGGAATGGGTAATTCATTTGCAAAGGTTGTAACATTAATCATAGCTGCTGAGACGTTTGCTCATGGTCTTATGACAGTTGGCTTTATTGATACCCTTATTGAAGGAGCTGAAAGCTTAGGAGCTGGCTTCGTTGTTATGATGTTAGTTATGACAGCAATTATTGGTGCCGCTGCATTATTAACTGGCTCAGGGAATGCACCATTTTTTGCATTTGCAGACTTATCCCCAGCTATTGCTGACGGGTTAGGTATAGCTACAGTAGCATTAATTCTTCCGATGCAATTTGCATCAGGAATGATGAGAGCTGCTTCGCCAATTTCAGGGGTTATTATTGGCTGTTCTGGTATTGCGGGATTAAGCCCAATTCAAGTAGTAAAAAGGACATCAATACCGTGTATTTTAGGTGTGGTAACAACTGTCATAGTTAATTTGATAGTTTTATAATATTAAAGAATAGGGTGAAGTGAAATGATAAGAGAGCTACTCGAAAACAAACGTGTTCAAAAAGGGTTAGAATTTATTAAACATGATGAGGAAAATACCCTACAACAACAAATAGAAATTTGTGAAGTGCCTGCTCCAACTTTTAATGAAGAAAAGAGATCTCAATTTTATTATGAACTATTCTTAGAGTTAGGTATGGATGAAGTTAAGATAGATAAGATAGGTAATGTAATTGGAGTCATTAAAGGAACAGAAGGTAGTCCAAAAACTATTACAATGGCTCATATAGATACTGTTTTCCCAGAAGATACTGATCTTAAAGTAAAAGAAAAGGATAATATCCTCTATGCGCCTGGACTTTCAGATAACTCAAGAAGTTTAGCAGCCCAATTATCTGTGATCAGAGCTATTAAAGAATCTGGAATAAAATTAAAGGGAGACATTATTTTTACAGCAAATGTCTGTGAAGAAGGACTAGGAGATTTGCAGGGTGCGAAAGCTCTTTTTAATAATATTAAAGATATTGATTACGGTATTGCAATTGATGGAACTGCGATGGGTGTTGGTGGTATAATTTATGGTGCTACCGGTAGTAAAAGGTATGAGGTTGAATTTAAAGGAGAAGGTGGTCATAGTTTTAATACTTTTGGTAAGCCAAGTGCTATCCATGCATTAGGAAGAGCCATTTCGAAAATTTCAGATATAGAGGTACCAGATGAACCAAAAACAACGTTTAATGTAGGTGTTGTAGAGGGAGGTACTACAGTAAATACAATTGCATCACAGGCAAAAATGTTAATTGATATGAGATCTAATGATGCAAACAAGTTAGCAGAGCTTGAAAAACAGGTTATGGATTATATAAAAGAAGCTGTAAAAGAAGAAAAACAACGTTTCAATAGTAATGAATTAGAAGTCAATTGTAACAAAGTAGGTGATCGCCCTGCGGGTATGCAGGATAGTGATGATGAGATAGTAACTACAGCTATTGAAGTAAACAAAGCATTAGGAATTGAACCCAAATTAAAAGGGGCAGGTAGTAGTGATGCAAACATCCCTATTAGTAAAAAAATACCAGCGATTGCGTTGTCAGGTGGCGGAAAAGGTGGAAATGTACATTCTAAAGAAGAATGGTTTGGTCCCAAAGATGCTTATCTAGGAGTCCAAAAACTGTACCTACTATTACTTTCGCTTGCAAAAATTGCTGAATAATGCGAGTGACCCTCGAAATATAGCTAAAAAGCAGGAAACACCTTTAGTGTCGTCGAATTAAATATTATGTAGCCAGCCTTAGTTGGTCTTCTAAGGCTGGTTTACTTTGATTAGGGGGGGGAGATAACAATTCAAGCAATTATTGCATTAGTTATCTTACTAGTAGCTATTTTTTTATTTTTTACAGAAATTTTTCCTTTGCCTGTGACAGCTATGCTAGTTCCTATAGCTTTGAGTTTAACTGGTATTTTAGAACCAAGTGAAGCTTTTTCTTACTTTGGTGATAGATGGGTAGTTATATTCATGGGTATGTTTATTATTAGTAGTGCAATGTTTAAAACAGGGTTTGCTTCTCAAATAGGAGACATGACAGTAAAAGTAGCAGGGAATAGTAAATTTGGACTTATGATATTGGTGATGCTTGTACTTGGTTTGATGTCAGCACTCTTAAGTAATACGGGTGCCACTGCGGTTTTTGTACCAGTTGTTGTAGCAGTTTGTTTAAGTTCTGATAGAAGTCCGAAAACAATGTTAATGCCTATGGCATTTGCTTCTAGTTTAGGTGGGACATTAACTGTAATAGGAACACCTCCTAATGGGATCATCAATAGTGTTTTGAATGAATCAACTAAGTACAGTGAATTTGGTTTTTTTGAATTTGGTAGGGTAGGTATTTTTCTTTTTATCATAGGGATTTTATATATGGTGCTAATAGGTTATAAATTACTACCTGATGGCGTACCTGAAGGAAGTCATGGATTTAGTAATAATCACTCGTCAGAACAATTAAGATCAGATAAAATGTGGGTTGGTCTATTAATATTTTTATTTGTAGTTATCTCTATGGCGACTGGAATTATAGATTTACAAGTTGCTGCTATGCTAGGTGCTATGTTAACAATTGTAACTGGTTGTTTAACTATTGATGAAGCCTTTAACAGTATCAGTTGGACGACAGTATTTCTATTTGCGGGGATGTTGTCTATGAGTCAAGCGATTGAAGATACAGGAGCAGCTCTTTTGATAGCTAATATGATAGCAAATGTTTCAGTTTCACCACTTATAGTTTTAGCTGTGTTGTTTGTAACCACTGCTTTATTAACTAATTTTATGTCTAATACAGCTACTGCAGCAGTATTTGCTCCAATTGGAATTACTATAGCTGAATCAATACATGTGAGTCCCTATCCATTTTTAATGGCAATTGCAATTGCTTCGTCATGTTGCTTTATTACACCAATAGCAACTCCCCCTAATACTATTGTTCTTGGACCAGCAGGTTATAGCTTCAAAGATTACTTTAAGGCTGGTTGGCCACTTCAACTAATCACATTTATTGTTTCTATGATCATTATTCCAATTTTTTTCCCTTTTAATTGAGTAGATCCTGTGGGTCTACCTATTTTTATAAAAAATACCTGAATTGTCTGTATAAACCGACAATGATATAATGAATGTGTATACGTTGACGAAAATTGGGTGAAACCGTCTTATTATTTATCTACCCCAGCATAAGTGTACTTTCATTCTTTTATACGATAACTTGCAAAGCTTTTCATAATAGCATAAACTGTTATTATGTGTTAGTCATGTTTTGAATTATTCAAAATTATTGATGTGATGAATTGGGGGATATACCTTGAAACAGTTAGATGGTTATTTTGTTTTTCCTGGTAAACAGCAGTATGTACCAGTTGAATCGATTATGAATGAACAACCAATTATTATTAATAAAAATAATTCTATGTTTGATGCTCTTCGTTTGATTTTAGAATTTAGAGAGAATGATGAAGTACTTTGTGTTGATCATAATAATAATCTTCAAGGTATTTTAACTATAAATGATTTTTCAAAACATCTTGAAAAAGAAGAGTTAGACACCCCTCTTGAAAAAGTTATGAGGACTACATTATGGACAATTGATCCAAAAGAAGATGTAAGAAATGCAAGAGATTTGATGATTATGAAAGATATTGGGAGACTACCAGTTGTTTATAATAAAGAAATTCTAGGTGTATTAACAACAAAAAATCTTTTGAATAGTTATTATAGTGATCTAGAAGATTTGGTGAAGTCTACAGAGATAGTATTTGACGCGATCCATGAAGGTGTGTGTATAATAGATAAAAATGAAGTAGTTAGATACTGGAATGAGAATGCTGAAAAACTTTATGGAGTAAAAGCACAAGATATTTTAGAGAAGAAAATAAGTGACAAGTTTCCAAACGCACTACTTTTAGAAGCATTAAGAACAGAACAACCTTTAAGAAACAAAAAGCATGAACCTAGAGAAGGTAAAATAGTAAACTTATCAGCTATTCCTATTATTATTGACGGAGAAGTTATAGGCGCTATATCAACAGATAGAGATATAACTGAAGTTGAAAAACTTCAAAGCGAACTTAAAGAGACGAAAAAGAAACTTCAAGATTTAGAAAATGTTGTAAAAGATAGTTCGAAAGAAACTTCATTTTCAGGAATCCCCACGAATAATAAAGCGTATTCTATGGCTTTAAAAATGGCGTCAAAGGTAGCCAATGAAAAAGTTACAGTTTTACTTACAGGAGAAACAGGAGTAGGAAAAGGTTTATTTGCTGAGGCAATTCATAATGAAAGTGATCGCCAAAATAATCCTTTTATAGCTGTAAACTGTGGAGCTATCCCTGAAAATTTATTAGAAAGCGAATTATTTGGATATGAAGAAGGAAGCTTCACGGGAAGTAAAAAAGGCGGTAAACCGGGAAAGTTTGAACTTGCTGAAAGTGGTACATTGTTTTTAGATGAAATTGATAGTTTAAGTTTAGATTTACAGGTTAAACTACTTAAAAGCATTGAAGAAATGAAAGTATATAGAATAGGTGGAACCTCACCTAAAAAGCTAGATGTTAGGCTTATAGCTGCAACTAATAATAACTTAGAAAACATGGTTAAGGAAGGTAGGTTTAGAAAAGACCTTTATTATAGAATAAATGTAGTGAATATTGAAATTCCACCTTTGAGGAAAAGAAAAGAAGACATTCCTGCCCTTGTAAAAACATTTGCTAAAGAATTTTCAAAGCTGCATGGAAAGAAAGTAGATAAAGTAGAACCTCAAGCTTTAGAATCCTTGGTAAATTATTCTTGGCCAGGGAATGTGAGAGAACTAAGAAATGCTATTGAACGCATTATTGTACTTAATAATGATGATGCAATAGAATTCGAAGATCTACCACAATTTGTGAAAGAAAAAAATAGCTATACACCACAACAAAGCGAAAGTGATGATTTAAAATCACTTTCAAAAGCAATTGAAGAAACTGAAAGAGCTACAATTAAAAAAACACTTAAAGCTACTAAAAGTAGAACTGAGGCTGCTGAAATACTAGGTATTCCAAGAAGTACTTTATACTATAAGATAAAACAATTAGGATTACATTTACAAGATCTATAGTGTCTAATGCACTAGACGTGATTAGTATATTAGACACTATAGAGTGAAAGTCCTATTAAAGGTGTTAGCAGGTCATGTACTCACTTTCACATTTCGACTTCTGTCTAATCAAATAGACAGATAACAGCTTAAACAAACATATTATTACATAATATTTAAAAAGATCCCGTTATCATGGGATCTTTTTGCTTTTGGCACGAAAATTGCAATGTTATATAGGTGAAATTAAAAATAAATTATTTTAATTCACAAGGGGGTGAAAATGGTGTTAAAGATTGCACTAACAGATCATATAGGAAAACCTGCACAAGCAGTAGTTGAAGTTGGCCAAAAAGTCATAAAAGGCCAAGTGATTGGAAAAACAGAAGGGGATGCTATTGGGTCAATCTACCACTCACCTATAAATGGAAAAGTTAATGATATAACAAAAGATGTTGTGGTAATAGAACCAGAAGATGAGAAGTCCAATGTATTGAAGCTTGATGATCAAGATGAGCTTTCTCTAATTAAATCAGCAGGGGTAGTTGGTGCCGGAGGTGCTGGCTTTCCGACATACAAAAAATTAGATGTAGATTTAGAAGGGAAAGGAATTGTTCTAGCAAATGGGGTTGAATGTGAGCCATATTTACTTCATAACAAGGAAAGAATGAAGAAGAACCCAGAAGATATAATTTCAGGACTCAAAACAACTATTTCTATAACAAATGCAAAAAAAGCTTACATTGTTGTAAAAGAAAAAGAACAAGAGATAATTACCCTACTAAATGAAAAAGTTTCAGATGAACCTACTATAGAAATAAAAACTGTTAAAGACATCTATCCAATGGGAGAAGAAAGAGCAATAATAAGAGAAGTATTAGGAGAACTGTTAGAGCCTGACCAGTTACCTCTTGAGGCAAACAGTGTAGTATTAAACATAGAGACTCTTTTAAATGTCAAAAGAGCAGTAATTGATAAAACACCTGTGATCTCAAAGGATCTTACTTTGGTTGGAAGAATAGGCGAAGAACGTACACAGAAAGTTCTATTAGATGTACCAATTGGTACTAAAGTAAAAGATCTAGTTGAAGATAATGGCGGCCTACCATATCAAATAGGTGAAATTATAATGGGAGGGCCATTTACAGGAAATCAAGTTGATTTAAAAACGCCAATAAATAAAGCCACAGGTGGAATTTTTGCTACTTTACCACTTCCTAATAGAGAAAATATGAAGATTGGTTTACTAGAATGTGGATGTGGAGCTCAAGAAGATAGACTTAGACAAATTGCTGAGGAAATGGGTGCGGAAGTAGTAGGAATTGAAAAGTGCAAACAGGCTGTTGAAATGAAAAATGGTCAGTTGAAATGCACTGATCCAGGTAATTGCCCTGGACAGGCTGAAAAAATATTGAACTTAAAAAAGAATAAAGCACAAGCAGTGATAGTTGGTACTTGCTCTGATTGTTCTAATACTGTAATGGGTGTGGCACCAAAACTTAAGTTAGGAGTGTTTCACTCAACAGATCATGTAAATAGAACAATGGGAGATAATCTTGTGAGATTTTTAGATAACTAAGAAATGGGGGGTTTAAAATGGCAATTTCTAAAGAACTTTGTGAAGAATTGAGAGATGAACCTGCAGTAGTCTGTTGTAAAACAGAAAAAGGAACAGTACTTGCACCAGAACACTTAGAAGATCCGAATATTTTCGGAGATCTAGAAGATTCAGGACTATTAGACTTAAGTGGTAATGTTTTAACAATTGGAGATGTTTTAGGTAATGAAATGACAGCTTCAGCAGATGCACTAACTCCACTTACACCTGATACGGTAGATGTGGATGTGTCTGATAAAGGTGTTGAAGAAAAACCAGCACAATCTGAAGGAGCTAAAGTAGAACAACCACAGGTTACAAATGATGGAGTTTTAAGAATCAAAATCGATGAGGGTAAAGGTATTGATTTACAGATTCCGTTAGGTGGTAATGTATCTTCAAATGTACAACAAGCAGAAGTTCAAGAAGTACCAAAAGAAGAAAAAAGTTTAGCTAAAGAAGAACCTCAAGATGAAATTAAAAGAGAACTAGCTCTAAAGCGATTTAATATTGATGAAGTTAACTTAGATGAAGAAACAAAGATCGAAAATGGCAAGCTTTCAATTGAAAAAGGATTAAAAGAAAAAGCAATCGATAAAAATGATTTAGTTGTTGATGTAGACTTAGATATTATTGAGCCTGACAAATATGATGTTGAAATTAATACTATCATGGATGTATTACCTATCGCTACTAAAAAACAAGGTGACTTAGGTGAAGGAGTAACTTATACATTAGACGGAGTTTCTGTTATTCTAACTGGTACTGAAGAAAGTGGTAGTCAAATTGGTGAATTTGGAAGCTCAGAAGGTATATTTGGAGAAAATGTAAACTTTGATAGAGCTGGTGCTCCAAATAAAGGTGACTATGTAATTAAAGTAAACGTAACTATCAAAGATGGTAGTTCAATGGAAAGACCAGGACCTTTTGCAGCACATGAAGCTTGTGATGTAATTATTCAAGGAATTAGAGAAGAACTTAAAAACTTAGAAGAATCTGAAGCAGACACTGAAACTGTTTACCATGATATTAGAAGAGATGCTCGTCCAAAGGTTTTATTAGTAAAAGAGATCATGGGTCAGGGTGCAATGCACGATAACCTATTGCTTCCAAAAGAGCCAGGTGGAATTATCGGTGGTGTAAATAATGTAGACCTTGGTAATATCCCAACTCTTATCACACCAAATGAAGTAAGAGATGGAGCAGTTAGAGCCATGACCTGTATTGGACCAGCTTCAAAAGAAACAACACTACACTATTTTAACGATCCACTTGTTGATATGTTAGCTAATGACTCTGAATTAGATCTGTGTGGAGTTTGCTTTGTTGGTTCTCCCCAAGAAAATGATCAGAAGTTCTATGTTTCTAAAAGGTTAGGAAGACTAGCTGAATCTCTTGATCTAGATGGCGCTATTGTTATTACTGAAGGATTTGGTAATAACCACATTGATTTCGCTAGTCATATAGAGCAAGTTGGTAAGACAGAAACACCAGTTGTTGGTATGACGTTTGCAGCTCAGCAAGGTGCTCTTATTGTAGGAAATAAATATATGGATGCAATGGTAGATTTAAATAAATCAGAAGATGGTGTTGAAACAGAGATTTTACAAGATAACTGTGTAGCGAAAGAAGATGCTAGAAGAGCTATTGCTATGCTAAAAAATAAGATTAGTGGAGAAAAGGTTGAAAAGCCAGAAAAACAATGGACTCAAGAAGTAGGGGACAAAAACCAAGAAATAGTTGATAAGTAGGATGTGATAAAATGACCAATTTAGAAGATTTTGGTCTCTACACTTTCAAAGGTACCATTACTAAAGTAAACTCTGGCATGTGCGAATTAGAACTTGATGGAAGAATGGGAAGAATTTCAGTTCCTATTAGGCTTATAGTAAGCCAGAGTAATGTAAAAGAAGGAGACTGTGTGGAGCTTAAATTATCACCTATTATTGTTAAAGGAGGTACGAAAACATCATGAAGTTATCCACCTATAAAGGACTTAAATCAGAAGTTTATGTACCTATGATGCCATCTCCAATATGGAGTGACTTAAATAAAGATTTAAGTGAAGCTAAAGTTGCATTAGTTACTGCAGCAGGGGTACATGAAAAAACACAAGAAAAGTTTAATTTAGCCGGAGATTCAACTTTTAGAAAAGTTAAATCAGAAAGTAAACCAGAGGAATTAATGGTAACTCACGGAGGATATGACCAGGCAGATGTAAATAAAGATATCAACTGTATGTTCCCAATAGAAAGAGTTCAAGAATTAGTTGATGAAGGTGTTCTTGGCGGTCTTTCTAAGCACCATGTAGGATTTATGGGTGGTGGAGGTGACCAGACTAAGTTTAAAGAAGAAACTGGTCCTGAAATCGCTCAAGTTCTTAAAAATGATGGAGCAGATATAGCTATTCTTACTGCTGGATGAGGTACTTGCCACCGCTCTGCCGTGATTGTGCAGAGAGCGATTGAGGAAGTAGGAATTCCTACTGTCCTAATAGCAGCTTTACCACCAGTTGCTAAACAGCAAGGTACTCCAAGAGCTGTAGCTCCAATGGTGCCAATGGGAGCTAATGCAGGTGCTCCAAACAATAAAGAAATGCAAAGAGGAATTTTAGAAGATGCACTTAAGTATCTAAAAGAATTAGATACACCGGGTCAGATTATTAATATCCCTTATGAATATAAAGCGGATGTTTAGGCTAGATAATTAAGTTTAATCATAGGCACCTTTTGTTTAACAAAAGGTGCCTAATAAAAAAGGGGGATAAAAATGAAATTTGATCAGATGATTACAGCTGTTGACTCTCATACCATGGGTGAGCCTACTAGGGTAGTTACTGGTGGAATACCACCAATTAAAGGTACTACGATGATTGAAAAAAAGCAATTTTTAGAAAATAATCTTGATCACATTAGAACTGCATTAATGCATGAACCTAGAGGTCATAGAGATATGTTTGGCTCAATATTACTAGAACCAACCGATGAGAAAGCAGATGTTGGAATTATTTTTATGGACGGTGGCGGATATTTAAATATGTGTGGTCATGGTTCAATTGGTGCTTGTAAAGTAGTTGTTGAAACTGGAATGGTTCCGGTAGAAGAACCTTATACTAAAGTAGTATTAGAATCACCCGCAGGACTTATTAATGCTAAAGTAAAAGTAGAAAACGGTAATATAGGTGAAGTAACAATCGAAAATGTGCCTTCATTCTTATATAAAGAAAATGTTACTGTTGATGTAGAGGATGTAGGAAAAATCAATCTTGATATTAGTTTTGGTGGAAGCTTTTTTGCATTAGTTGATAAAAATGAATTAAATCTTGAGATAAATAGTGATTATTCGAACAAGATCCTTGAAACAGGTTTAAAAATAAGAGAAGCAGTCAATGAACAAGTTGAGATGGTTCACCCTGAACTACCTAGTATAAATACTGCTGACTTAGTAGAGATATATGATAGTAATCCAGATAGTGATGCTGATGTAAGAAATGTAGTGGTGTTTGGACAAGGCCAAGTAGACCGTTCACCTTGTGGTACTGGGTTATCAGCAAAAATGGCGACATTATATGGTAAAGGCGAACTTGAAACTGGAAGAGAGTTCGTTAGTGAAAGTATTACTAGAACACGTTTTACTGGAGAACTACTTGAAGAAGTAAAGGTAGGAGAGTACTCTGCAGTTGTTCCACGAGTTACAGGAAATGCCTTCATTACTGGCCTTCAAAACTTTGTTATTCAAAATGAAGATCCACTAGCTTTTGGTTTTGTAATTTAATAAGGAGCATTCATGTAATAAATTAAAGTTAAAAAGTGCCTCCTGCTAATATATGAGGGGTCTCTTTCCTAGTGACGCCCCTTAATTAAAATAGCAGAGAAGGCACTTACTATGAAGTATATCCAAAATAAAAGAGTTATGCAAGTACAATTTGATTATTGAACAAGTACTTGTTCATATCGAGCTCTTTAGGGTGGATGGTAGTGAAATTTTGAGAATGTGTGAGTATGTTAAAGAAACAATTAATTTATAGGGAGTGATTAAAATGATAGGGCCGTTTGTACTCGGGGTTTTAAGTATTATGGGATTATGGTTTTTGTATCATTGGATAAAAGCCTTTAAAGAAGATAAACCAAGTATGGAAAGATTTGGACACCTAAGTGTTGTTGGATTTGTAACTAATTTTTTTGATACTTTAGGAATTGGGTGTTTTGCTCCAAGTACAGCTTGGTTTAAGGGAGCTAAACTAGTAACAGATAAAAAGATTCCAGGAACACTGAACGTTGGTTTTACAACTACTGTTATCCTTATGTTCTTTATTTTCTTTGACAGAATAGAAGTTGATCCTTTAACTCTTATCTTAATGCTTGCAGCTGCTTTTCTAGGTGCGATACTAGGAGCAGATATAGTTTCAGGTTTATCAGAGAGAAAAGTTCAATTAGGTATGGGTTTTGCACTATTAGTTACTGCTGTTTTTGTTTTTTTAGGTCAAGTAGATTTAATGCCAGTTGGTGGAGAAGCTCTTGGTTTAAGAGGTTGGCAATTAGCGCTTGCTGTTGGAATTAACTTTATCCTTGGTGCATTAATGACTCTTGGAATCGGATTATATGCACCTTGTATGGCGTTAGTATATGCACTGGGTATGAACCCTGCTGTAGCATTCCCGATTATGATGGGCTCTTGTGCATATTTGATGCCAGGTGCTTCTGTTAAGTTTATCAAAAACAGAGCATTTGACCTAAGAGCTTCATTAGCCATAACTTTAGCAGGAATCCCAGCAGTATTTATTGCAGCTTTTTGGGTAACAGGACTACCAATTCATACTTTAACTTGGTTAGTATTTGTAGTAATCACCTACACTTCAATAGTATTAATAAGAGATGGATTAAAGAATACTGAAGAAGAGGCAGGTACTGAATCACCATCCGAAAAAGCTGAAAGCGTTTAATTAACTAGTTGATAAAGTTTTGGGTCTAATAGGTTTAGGTATTATCTGCCTCATTCCCCTATATAATGTGGATATATTAACCTGTTGACCCAAAACTTTTTATATGTTAAAAAAGGTAAAGTGTATCTAATATGACAAATGGAGGGATAATTTTCTATGGAGTTTACACATAATCCATCACTTTTAATTTATCTTGTAATTTATTTTGTTTTGATGATCGGTATCGGATTATTCTACTCCAAAAAGATTCAAACAAGTGAAGACTTTATGTTAGCTGGTAGAGGACTTGGTTCTGTCATTTTGATGGGTACTTTATTAGCAACATGGGTAGGAAGTGGAACTGTAACCGGAGGTAGTGCTTCAATAGGTTATTCTTATGGATTATGGCCTGCTGTTATTTTTGGCTTATCTAATTTAGTTGGTGTGGTTGTTATTTATATAATTGCTCCAAAAATTAGAGAATCGGGGAAATATACTATTTCTGAAGCTCTAGAAACTCAATATGGAGAATCAGCCAAAGTTATTTCAAGTATAATTATAATCTTGGCTTTTGTTGGTGTAGTTTCCTACCAATTAACAGGTCTAGGAATGGTAATGAATGCAACAACTGGACTTTCTGTTGAAGTAGGTACTATTATTGCGACTGTGCTTGTGATTTTTTTAGCAACCACAGGTGGACTTATGTCAGTTGCTCCAACTGATGCCTTGAGTGCTTTTATAATTATAATTGGTTTAATTGTAGGAGTTCCGGCTTCGATAAGTTTTGCTGGAGGTTGGGAAGGTATAGTAGCAGAAGTTCCCGATACAAGGTTAACTGTCTTAGGTGAATTATCATTTGTACAATTTTTAGGATTGTTTTTACCACCATTATTTTTACTTTTAGGTGATCAGAACATGTATCAACGCCTAGCTTCTTCAAAAGGTGGTAAAGAAACTAGGATGGCAACTATTGGGTGGGGAATAGGATTATTAGTTGTATATCCAGCCATTTCAGTAATTGCATTTAGTGCAAGTGCTATTTTCCCTAATATAGTTCCAGGTCAATCTCTAATAGCTACAACTACTATTTTACCTGACTTTATTGGTGGGTTAATGTTAGCAGCTATTACGGCATTTATTATCACAACTGGTAGTTCTTATCTTTTAAGTGCAGCTACTAATATCACCATGGATTTATATGGGAATTACATTAGACCTGAAGCAACTAGTGATCAAAAGTTGAAGTTTACAAGGAAGATAATACCGATACTTGGGGTATTAGCATATGTATTAGTTCAGTACTTCCCAACTATTTTAGATGCTCAAATGTACGCGTATACTGTATATGCTGCAGGGATAACTCCAGCTATATTAGCAGTATATCTTTGGGGTAATAAGGTAACAAAAGAAGCAGGTATATCTTCAATGATTGTTGGTGTAGTATCAACACTCTTTGTTGAATTTAGCAATATTACCTCATTTGATTCAGCTATTATATCTGTTCCGGCTGCAGTTTTAGTATTAATATTTGTTACATTGTTTACCCAAAAAAAATATGAAAGTGACTTAACCTTAAAAAACTAGACCATATGGTCTAGTTTTTTATTTTAAAACCTTTTTAGCTAAGTTTTCTGCCATTGTACTACATGATTCATGGTCAGTTTTTGTAGGAGCTGATTTAAACTCTATTGAAGGTTCTATAAGTTCTAATTTGGTCGTTTGTTGAAACTCTTTTAGTCGTTTTAGAGCTTTACCACTCCACGAATAAGAACCGAATAAACCTAAAACACGATTTTTTATATTTTTATTTTCTAGAAAAGCTACGAGATATTCCATTGGAGGAAATAATCTAGTATTATAAGTGCAACTACCTAGAACTAAACCATTATACTTCCATATATCACTAATAATATATGATACATCAGTTTTGGAGATATTATAGACCTTGATGTTTTTGATCTTGTTATCAGCTAACTTTCTCGTAATTGTATCTACTACTGATTCTGTATTACCATACATAGATCCATAAACTATAACTACTCCCTCTTTAGTTTCTTGACGACCCCAGCGATAATAGTCTGAAATGATTTGTTTAGGATTACTACGCCAAACTGGACCATGAGTTGGAGCAATAATTTTAATATCTAAATTTTCTAGTTTAGAGATTGCTTTTTCTACCATAGGCCCGTATTTAGCTACTATATTTGTAAAATAACGGCAAATTTCTTCTTCGTAAAATTGTAGATTAACTTCATCATCGAATATCCCACCTTCTAAAGTTCCAAAGCCTCCAAAAGCATCACCTGAAAATAGGACCTTTTCTGTTTTTTCAAAAGTCATCATAGTCTCAGGCCAATGTAGCATAGGAGTAAGGTGAAAACTTAACTTATGTTTTCCTAAACTCAATTCATCACCATCAGAAATTTGTTTAGTATTTTCTTTTATACCATAGAATTGCTCTAAATAATTCAATGTTTTTTCATTACCAATGATTGTTATATCTGGGTATTCCTTTATTAAGGCTTTGATGGCTCCAGAATGGTCAGGTTCCATATGGTTAATAATTAAATAATCTACAGAATTATCTTTAATTACATATTGTATTTTATTAAGGAAATTGTAAATCTCACTATCTTTTACAGTATCAATAATTGTTATTTTATCATCATTAATTAAAAAAGAGTTGTATGATACTCCATCAGGTAGAGGCCAAAGGGCTTCAAAGAGTTCAGTAGTACGATCGTTTGTACCTATCCATTTTATGTTTTCAGTAACAAATCTAATATCACTCATATATATACCTCCCTGTAATATTGTCATTAATATTATTATCAAACCATATTAAATATATGTTAAAGGATAACTTAGTAATATTTAATCAATATATTTAATATTAATTAAATTAGAAAACCTGTTTAATTTGGAGGGGAGGGTTTAATTTGAATACAAACCGTGAACTTGTAATGATACCAGGACCTACTCCTGTTACTGAACCTATACGTAAACAGCTAGGAAGAGAAACTGCAGCCTTTAAAGATCCTAACTTTGTTGAAGATTTTAAAGAGGTCATTTCTGATTTAACAAAATTATGGAATAGTAGTGAAGTATTTGTGGTTTCTGGTTCAGGTACTTTAGCAATGGAAATGGCAATAGCTAATACATTAAAAGAAACAGACTCTGTATTGGTAATATCTCATGGTTTTTTCGGAGATAGAATGGTTGATTTATGTAAAAGAAAAGGGCTTGATGTAGATGTTCTTTCTAGTAAATGGGGAAAGGCAATATCTGTAGAGGAAATTAAAGAAAAACTAGCAAAAAAGAAATATAAAGCTGTTGCTGTAACTCATGTAGATACTTCTACTGGAGTAAAGGCATCATTAGATCAATTAGGAGAGGTATTGGATAAGCATCCAGAGACTTTATTTATTGTTGATGGAGTGTGCTCTACAGCTGGTGAACCTGAGTTTATGTATGAAATGGGAATTGATGTATTAATAACAGCATCTCAAAAAGCATTCGGAGTTCCTCCGGGATTAGCTATGGTCTGGGTAAGTGAAAAAGCTATGAGTAGACGAGAAGAGATTGGAGACATTTGTGAATATTACTTAGATTTTGATAGATGGTTACCTGTAATGAAAAATCCAGATAAATATTTTGGAACACCACCTGTCAATTTGATTTGGGCTCTAAAAGAAGCAGTTCAGATTATAAAGAATGAAGGGTTATTAGAAAGGTTTAAGCGTCATCAAATTAGAGGTAGAGCAGTACAAAAAGCTTTAGAGGGGTTAGGCTTTGAGATCTTAGCAGAAGAAAACGTTCGAGCATCTACACTTTCTAATCCGCTATACCCTGAGGGTATTGAAGATGGTGAATTTAGAAAGGTATTAAAAGAAGAAGGAGTGGTAGTAGCAGGTGGGTTAGGACCTTATGCAGGAAAACTCTTTAGACTTGGACATATGGGAAATATAGATACAAATGAATTGGTAACAGTAATATCAGCTATAGAAAGAACATTATTTAGACTTGATTACCCTGTTGAATTTGGAAAAGGAATAAACATTCTACTAGAAAATATTATGAAAAAAGAAAAGAATTAATAAAAGATGCTGGTTTTAAAACCAGCATCTTTTATTAATATATCAACTTTCACCTCTTAATATTTGATATGCATTTTTAAATAAAACTATTGCTAAAGTAAATAAAATAACTGATATGATTACAAGTAATGGATTATGAGGGAAATTAGTATATATCATGAATGCCAATGCTGTAAGAGTTACAAGAGCCATAAAGATCATAGGATATATAAACATAGATTTACTTTTACCTAACTTTACCATCCAAGTAGCTAAAGCTAAAAATGCTAGTGAAGCTAGAAGTTGATTTGCAGACCCAAAAATTGGCCAGATTGCTTCCCAGCCGTAAAATGCTAAAGTTCCTGCTACAATGACACTAATAATAGTGGCAATATAACGGTTAGTGAGAAGATTATTAGATTTCTCTGCCTCTGGTACAGGGGTATTCCCTGCGAAATATTCTTGAAAGATAAACCTTGATAACCTTGTTGCTGTATCTAGACTAGTTAAAGCAAAAGCTGAGATTGCAAGCGCCCCGAAGGTTTGAGCTATAGTAAAATCAACACCAAGTTGTGAAATAAATGTTCCTATACCATGTGAAAATACATAGATCGGCCCTTCAGCCATGAATTCATCTAACATATCAGATGTCAAATAAGCAGCAGTTATAAGAGCTATTAAGGCTAGAACACCTTCAAGTAACATACTACCATAACCTACTAATTTTGCATCTTTTTCATTATTAAGCTGTTTAGAAGTTGTACCTGAACCTACAAGGGAGTGAAAGCCAGAAATAGCTCCACATGCAACTGTAACAAACAGAATTGGGAATAGTAATTCACCATCAACATTAAAGGTAGTGACGGCAGGTAATTCAAAATCAGGTCGATAAAAGATTAAGCCTAAGAATGCACCAATTATCATCACATATAACATAAACGAGTTTAGATAATCACGAGGTTGAAGTAATATCCATACAGGAGTAATGGAGGCTACAAAAATGTAGATGAGTAATATAATCATCCAAGTAAAATGTGAAATTACTAGAGGGAATAGTGTTCCGATCCAGATACAGATAAAGAGTAAAATAACTCCTATAACAGAAGCAATTGGTAGAGAAAGCCCGCCTTTATTGACAGAAAAACCAAATACTATTGCTAGTAATATAAATAAAACAGACGCTGTTGCTGACTCTGGAGATGCTACAAAAGTATCTGCAACTATGTTGGCAAAGGCTGCAACAATTAATATTAAAGTTAACCATGCAAATATAGCAAAAAGTTTTTTACCACTTTCACCTATATTACTCTTGATCACATAACCTATAGATCTAGCGTCATGTCGTGTAGAAGCAAATAAAGAACCGAAATCTTGAACTCCACCAATAAAAATACTTCCGAGAATAATCCACAATGCTACAGGAGCCCAACCCCACATACTAGCTGTTATTGGCCCGACTATCGGAGCTGCCCCTGCAATTGATGAAAAATGGTGTCCAAGAAGAACAGGAGCTTTAGCAGGGACATAATCAAGGCCATCATTTAAATAATGAGCAGGTGTTGTTCTACTAGGGTCAATTCCCCATTTTTTTGCTAGCCATGCACCATAGGTAGCATAAGCAATAACAAAACAGATAATACCAATCACAAGTACACCCAAACTCACGTTTTACCCCTCCTTCGTGATTTTATTTTGTGAAAACTTTGTTTCAGGCAGTTTATATAGATTGACCACCTCCTTATCCTTCGGATGATAAATTAGTTCTTTATTATTTAAATCAATTAAAACCATTCTTAATTCACACCAGCCTTTGAAATAAAACAAAAAAGGCTTTTGATAGCGAAAACGTGAAATAAAATCTTTGCTTTCTTTGTCTGCACTGTGTTCAGTAACAATAACGCAAGTAAGAACTGTTTTCATGTGATCAGGATGAGGTTCTACTAACTCGTTGATCGAGTTTTTAACAGTTTCAATTACTTCTTTAACCTGATTTAAGTTTATAGAATGATTAAATAATTTAACTAAAGCATGTTCATTTTGTTCAACAGTATATATTTTCACATCTTTAGAAAACATGTACTTTTCTGCTTTAATATTATAAGAAGCTAGTAATTGAAATTTTGTGTTATTGATATAGTAGTTATGATACAAATCAAAAAAATGATAATATCTATTTTTTAAAACCTCTAAGTATTCAAATTTGTTCAACTCAATCACTCCAAACTAATCTTTATTACTATGATATTTTTTAGTTAAAATAATATGTTTGGCAATATTTCGTAAAAAATCACAATATTCGACTTCTATTTAATTGTATAAAGTGATACAATTAAATCACCATTGTTACTACAGTAACAATGGTGATGAATTTTTATTAAACCGTGTTATAAAGGCCTGTTGTAATACTAGCTATTTGATATAAACAGAAACTAAACTTAGTTCCTGTTTTATAGATGTAAGACAAGCCCTAAAGAAGTAATAAAAACGTTCTTTGATGGAATGGGTTCTGCATATAGTAAGGTGATAGGACTTATCATTGGCTCAGTGGGAGATACATAGATACAATGTTAGCTATTGTTGGTATAGCTAGAACTGTGAGGAGATTTGAAACGACTTATTTAAAACTAGTTGTTTTTCAGCCTTAGTTATACTAAGGCTGATTATTTTTATAGAATATAAAGGGGGACTCTAAATGAGAGTTAGTAAAGAACGGATTGAAAGAGATTTAAAAAAATTAAACCAATTTAATGCTAATATTAAAGAACCAGGAACTACTCGATTACCATTTACACCAGAAGAAGATAAATGTCGAAAGCAATTAATAAAAGACTTTGAAGATGCAGGATTAGAAGTTTATCAAGATAGTATTGGAAACATTTTTGGTAGAAGAGAAGGAACTGATTCAAATGCTTCACCAGTAATGATAGGTTCACACATTGATACAGTTATTAATGGTGGGATGTTTGACGGTAATGCAGGGGTTATTGCAGGACTAGAAGTTGTTCGTACGTTAAATGAATATAATATAACAACAGAAAAACCTATTGAAGTTGCTATCTTTATTATAGAAGAATCTACTGCCTATGGTAAAAGTTGTGTAGGGAGTAGAGCAGTGTCAGGTACTTTAGAATATGAAGAACTTAGTAAATTAGTTGATAAAAATGGAGTATCTTTAGAAAAAGCTTTTAAAGATAGAGGTATTAGAAAAGAAGAAGTCTTAAATGCAAAGAAATCTTCTGATGATATAGATTGTTATTTAGAACTTCATATTGAACAAGCAGATAATTTGATAAAAGCACAAAAGCCAGTAGGAATTATAACAGCTATAGCTGCTGCTACTCGTTTTAAAGTAAAGTTAACAGGAAAAGCTGCCCATTCAGGTGCAGCTCCAATGGGAGAAAGACAAGATGCATTATGTGCAGCATCTGAAATAATTCTTGGAATTGAAAATATAGCTTACAATGAAGCGGGTGAACATACCGTTGGTACTGTAGGGAGTATAGAAGTGCTTCCGGGGGCAGTAAATGTGGTTCCTGGTGAAGCTGAACTAATGATAGATCTTAGAGATATTGAAAAAGATACGAAAGATAAAGCAACAGAACAGATTAAACAACTAATTGAAAAGGTTTGCAAGAATAGAGAGATTGAAGTAGATTATGAAATTACAGCTTGTGATGATCCTGTACCAACTAGTAATCATGTATTTGAAACGATGAAAGATGCTTCGGATGAGCTAAATATGTCAACTAAAATTATGCATAGTGCAGCTGCTCATGATGCTGCTTATATTGCTAAAATTACTGATATGGGTATGATTTTTATTAGAAGTTATGGTGGTAGTCATAACCCTGAAGAATGGGCAGAATTTTTAGATATTGCTAAAGGAACTGAATTATTATTAGAAACAACTATTCGTCTTGCAAACAAACTTTAAAGCACATGGTGTTATAGGCGAGTTTAGTTAAAAGAGTTGACCTAAAGGGTCAGCTCTTTTAGCTTTTGTATGAATTACATAATTCTATTTTTTCATTACGATTCATTTTTTTTATTAAACTCTCACGTTTCATCGCATCTGATTTAGAATTATATTCTTCATAATACCCTAACTTCACTGGTAATCTAGCTCTAGTGTATTTTGAGGCTTTTCCTTCATTATGTTTTTTTATTCTACTCTCTAAATTATTGGTATAACCTGTGTATAGAGTTTTATCTGAACAGACTAAAATATAGACATAGAACATGTAAAAGCTCCTCTTTAGTATAGTTAATATTATTGTAAAATAGTTCATATTAGATGTAAATTACATTAATAAATGTTATGATAATGGTATTAGATAAGAAAGGAGCAAAAAAAATGAGTGAAATAAAGAGAAGTGATCTAAAACCGGGTACTATTGTTCAAATAGTACAAAAACAAGACCAACGAACTGGTAATTTAACAGAAGGAGTAGTAGATACTATTTTAACTAAATCTTCTAGTCATCCTCATGGTATCAAGGTAAAACTAACCTCCGGTAAAGTTGGTAGAGTTAAAAAAATATTATAGACTGAGAACTGTTATGTTTTAAGAGAGGAGGAAGACTAATTAAAATTTTAGTTGATGCTGATAGCTGTCCTGTAAAGGATATCATATTTGAAGTTGCAGAAAATTTTTCTATTGAAGTAGTTGTAGTAAAAAATCTTTCTCATGACATAAAAAATGATTATGTAAGAGTGATAACTGTTGATGAAGGGAAAGATGCTGTAGATTTTGTCATTTTAAATAATACTCAAAAAAATGATTTGATTATTACTCAAGACTATGGATTAGCATCTTTAGTTCTAACAAAATATGCTAAAGCTATTCATCCTAATGGTTGGGTATTTACTAATAATAACATTGATGGTTTACTTATGAATAGACACATAAATCAACAGATACGTAAAAGAGATGGTAAACTTACTAAAGTACCAAAAAGAAAAAAAGAAGATAATATTAAATTTAAAAACTTATTAGAGGATACATTAACTCAAATATTAGAAAAGTAGTAAGTGCTTGATAAAGAGATAAACTATAGCTACCATATGATTATAAATGAATATGAACATATGATTATAAAGAGGTGATATAGATTGGAATCCAATTTAGTTCGTGTACTTAAAACATTGTCTGATGAAACACGCTTGAGAATTCTTAATTTATTACAATTTGGTGTTCTATGTGTTTGTGAATTAGAGATCTTATTAGATATTAGTCAATCTAATGCATCAAGACATTTAAATAAGCTTACCAGTGTAGGATTGGTAGAGTACTATAAGGCAGCTAAATATGTTTATTATAAATTAAATGATGACATTACAGGTGAGTATCCGTTTATTAAAGAAATTTTAGTTACTGAAACTAAAAAGCTAGATAAGTATCAAGAAGATAACAGGAGGTTAACTAAGTACAAGGATGACGGCTATACCTGTGATGAACTCAAGGATGGAAAGGTATGTTTTGAAGATTAATTTTCTAAATGAGTAAAAAGGGAGGGAGTTAAATGTCTGAAGGAAAAGGATTAGGGAGTCTGTCAAGTAATTGGTGTAAACATTCCGATAATGACCTATAAGAATAACTTAATTACAGGATAAAATGCTGAAGAAATCGAGGGAGTTTCCTTAGATAAGGGGAGCATCTCCCTCGATTTATCATTTTTGTTGTTATATGGTAACTAGTGAGTAAAGAACTCCTAGTATACAACTACCCGAGAAAAATTTTCTTATATCCGTCCTTCGAAATAAATGCTTAGTTGTCCCAGTATCTGAGCCCAATTTTTTGTTCTCATAGTCCATTTTTTAGTGATATCCATAGTCGCAAGATAAAGCATTTTTAATAAGGACT